>JASLFJ010000131.1 GCA_030150665.1 Enterococcaceae bacterium | reverse complement strand
AGATACTATAAAACATGTCTGTTCCTCACAAAATGCATATCGTACACTTCTTCCAGGTGTTGTCTATGCATCTCCCCCAGAACAAAATAAACTGAATCCATTTACCGCAAAAGATACAGAGGTGTTCCATATTCTTTCGGCAACAACACAGATCACACCACAATATTTACAAACTTATTTTCAAGGCATCAGCCGTCTAACAGCAAAAGAAATTGTATACCGTCTATCACAAGCACCTCAAGACAAATTAAAAGTATGGCATCAATTTTGGCAAGCGATAAAAACAAAACATCAACCTACATTAACACAATGTGATCAAAAAACATATTATACACCAATACCTTATCAAAGCCTATGTGGAACACATCAATCCTTTACAAGCTATAGTGAGTTATTAGATTATTACTATCATAAAACAGTAGAACAAGAGCGCGTAAATCAACGTCTCAATAATATAGAGCGCACATTAAAGCATAAGTATCAAAAAAATGAAGGAAAAATAAAAAAATTAACAGCATTGCTTTATGATGCGCAACATGCTGATATTTTACGCATTCAAGGAGAACTATTAACAACATACCTTCATTTAGTCAAAAAAGGTGACTCTTCAGTGACACTGCCTAATTACTATGATCAAGAACAACCTATTACGATTAAGCTTAATCCATCATTAACACCTAATCAAAATGCCCAAAAATATTTTCAAAAATATCAAAAATTAAAAAAGGGTATTCAAAATACTAAAGAGCAACTCACGATTACACAACAAGAAAATGATTATTTAACACAACTGCTTGCACAACTGCAATATTTAGGACCAACTGAATTAGATGCATTACAACAAGAACTGGTCATCTCTGGTTATTTAAAACAACCTAAAAAACAAAAGAAACAACAACAAGTATCAAAACCTTATGTATTCACCTTACCCGACCAAACACGAATTCTTGTTGGTAAAAATAATATTCAAAATGATCAGTTAACCTTTAAAACTGCAAAAAAAAGTGATATTTGGCTACATGCTAAAGATATTCCAGGATCGCATGTGATTTTACAAACAGATCATCCTACAGAAGAACATCTTTATATTGCATCTCTACTAGCTGCATACTATTCAAAATATCGATATAGTGCTCATGTTCCTGTTGATTATACTGAGGTTAAATATGTAAAAAAACAAAAAGGAGCTCCTCCTGGATTAGTGACATATACGCAACAAAAAACACGATTTGTAACTCCCGAACAAGATGATGTCAAAAACATACTGACATATCTTCAATAAATAAAAAGGCTGGTAACTTGAAAGTAATTAACAGTTACCAGCCTTTTTATAATATAAATATCAAAAAAATACATTAGGAACAAAACCCTAATGTATTTTAATTATATGTTAGTATATATTAAATATCGTCAATATCAACTAAAATTTCTGTAACTTTAGGTGCTTCTCCAATTCGAGCTTGAAGCATCCAAATGACTTTTTCTAATTCACCTTTATGTGCAATAAAGATATCTTGTGTTACATCTTCGCCTTCTTTTCCAGAAACTTCAATACCTTTTTCATAAAGAGCTTGTAAATAGCGATATCCTGAAACAAGAGTAGCTAAACGCTCATTCATCGTACGGTCAAAGCGTCCTACTTCATCTGGAATACGTGTATGTTCCGCAAATTCTTTTAATGTAGAATAAGGCGCACCATCTAAGGTAATTAGACGCTCAGCGATCACATCTAATTGATCATTAATTTGATCCATAAAATCATCCATTTCAGGATGTAATGTTAAGAACCCTTCACCACGCATATACCAATGTGTTTGATGAATCACTACTGCAAATTGACTTAAATCAGCAACTAATTGATTTAATATTTTTTTTGTTCCTTCATAACGCATATTGATCATCTCCTAACTGTCTATAAGTATACTATAACGAATCTTATCCATTTTTGCAAAAAATATGCTTAACGTTGTTCTAACATCTTATCAATCCATGCATCGATTCCTTGACTAATCAGCTTATAAGTTTCATCAAAATCTCCTGTATAATAAGGATCTGGAACGCCTTTATCTTGACTATCAGGTAAAACCGATAAAAACAAATGAATCTTATCTTCTGTACCAGAAGGTGCAATTGCTAATAAATCAGCCCTATTGTTTTGATCCATAGCCAAAATATAATCAAATTGTTCAACATCTTTTTTCGTCACTTGTCTTGACCTCATAGATCCTGCATCAATATTATGGATTTTTAATTGATTGAGTGTTCCTGAATGAGGAGGATTACCCACTTCATAAGCACTTGTTGCTGCAGAATCTACATAAAATTGATCTTCAATGCCTCTTTTAACGATTTGATCTTTAAATACTGCCTCAGCCATAGGTGAGCGACAAATATTACCTAAACATACAAATAAAACTCGAATCATAATTATTCCTCCTTAGTTCCTACTTATGTCTTAAATTATCTCCTGTCATAAATAACTCATAAGAAACTGAACGAATCCGCTCCATAATACGTTTTGCCTTTAAAATATCCACTTTACCCCGTTCTGTCATACTTAAATGTTGCTCTAATTCCTGCATATTTAAATTAGATGTAAAAAATGTTGGCAATTGCTCTTGCATTCGGTACTGCAAAATCACAGCTAAAATATCATCTCTGATCCAAGAACTGACCGCATCAGCACCAATATCATCTAAAATAAGTACTGGAGTTTGAGATAATTCGGTCATCATATCATTAAAGAAATGTTTATCCACACCAATGCTTTGTTTTAACTTGGCAATAAAAATAGGCATATTCACAAATGACGTACGGACACCGTGTTTAGCTAATTCATAACTCATTGCGGCCATAAGATATGTTTTACCTACCCCAAAAGGTCCTGAGATATATAAGCCATGCCTAACATCTTCTGGAGCCGTACTATAGTGCTCAATAAATCGCTTTACTGCATAAAATGCTTTTTGTTTATATTCATTATCCTGATACACCTGATCTAGCCGAGCTTTTTTTAATGATTCGGGTACATCCACAAACTGCATTCGATCATCAATACTTTTCTTTTGTAATTTTTTTTGTTGCTCTTTTGTGGGTGTATAAATTAACTCAATAATATTTGAATAATAGATTAATTGAGGTCGATATCCACTAAACCGCTCTTTGTGGTGCTTGTTATAGTATTCTTTATCTTTTAAAAATTCATAAAATACTAAATAATATTTTAACAATAATTCTGAATGATCTTCTAATTGATGTTCTTGTAAAAAGGCCTGAATATCGGGATCTTGTTTAATTTTAGCTAACCGCTTTTCATCTGATAAAATCATCTCTTCATGTTTTTTTGAGTTTAACGTCTTATTTTGAAGCATTTGATTTAATGTCTGCATTACTCCACCTCCTTAATTACAATGATGATTTAGATTCTGATAAATCTTCTTTTAACCAATCTGGAACAATACCTTGAGCTGTAGGCTGAGAGTTATAATAACGATTGAAAGTATTGCTTCCTTTATTTGCATCTTGCACTAATTGATCAATCATATCAACAGCAGCTTCTGGTGTGGTTATGGACTGTTGTGCCCAACGATTCGCAATTTTATGAACATATTTATCTTCCAGCAAAGGAGCATCTTTAACAACTAACATATAGTGAATTAAAATATTAATCACTGAATTTGGCAGTTTACTATGTTTTACCATTGATTCAATCAACCAAAGCTCTTGTTGTGTTACATATTTATTTTGTTGAGATTTAATCGCATAAATAAATTGAGCAGGTGTATATTGCTCTGCACTAATAATAAGTTGGACAATAGAATCTTGATATTTTTCTTTAAGTGTATTTACACGCTGCTCCAATGGTAAAGATTCCTTCGATGGATGTTGATGGTCTTGTGCTGATTCTGCAATCACTGATATAGGTTGTTCTTGTTGTTGATGATATGTTTGATACACTAATTTTTTAAACCGCTTTAAATTAATCGTCTGAGTCGTATAATCATAAGCCTGTTCAATAAATTGATATAATTCTAATTCAGAAAAACCATACATATGGTGATATAAACCAATAAGCTGTAATACATCTTCTGTAAATAATTGATCGGCTATATAAGACTGTGTCATTAAATCCTTGAAAAAATTCCAATCCCACTGATCTAATTGCTTAAGATCTATTTTAGGTGCCGTCATTTCTGTTGTTAAAGAAGGAGCAATCTTATCTGTTTCGGTAATCGGTTTTTGAAAAGAAAAGCTTTGGACAAACGAATGCGTCATATCAGAAAATCCTTCCATCGGTACTGAAGAATGATAAAACTGCTGATATAAACGCATAAAATGTTCTTTCCCAACAGATTCTAGTAACATTGTTTTTAAAATATCATCTTCAAAAAACTTAAAACTAGAAATAGCAGGCAGTAATTCATAAATATAAATCATTGTATTTTGCTCTTGTTTTCCCCAAGTTTTTAATAAACCAATACCTTCTAATTTGATACGTGCCTGATAAAACTCCTCAATATCCAGTGATAAACGATCTAACAACTCTAGATGTGATACATACTCATAATCAGAAGAAAGTTCTGAGATTAACAATAATTCTTGATAAATTGCCGTTGCTTTATAACCAATAATCGGTTGATATAAAGCAGTAATTAATCTATCTCGTTCACGAGCTAAGGGATCAATAGATCTTACATGAAATAAATCTTTAGCTGTTAATAACTCTTTTATCATATCTTTTTGTTCGTGGTGCACTGTTTGTTGATGTTTTTCTGTTACATACTCATTCACGACTGATCGCGCTCCATAATTTCTTGTAATTCTTTTAAAAACACTTGTTTATCTTGAAACTGACGATAAACACTTGCAAAACGAATATAAGCAATCTCATCTAACTCCATTAATTGCTCCATGACATACTCTCCAATTTGTTCACTAGGTATCTCATGCTCACTAGCTTGTCTAATTTGTTGTTCTACTCTACTTACTAAACGATCCATTTGATCATGTGAAATAGGACGTTTTTCAGCAGAACGCACAATACCTCTTAATATCTTTTCTCGTTGAAATGCTTCGCGTTCGCCGTTTTTTTTAATCACAAGTAAAGGTACGACTTCCACACGTTCAAATGTTGTAAATCGATATCCACATGCATCACACGCTCTTCTTCTACGAATGGCTTTACCATCTTCTGCTGGACGACTATCAATAACGCGTGAGCCATCATAATCACATTTTGGACAATACATAAGCTCCTCCTTTACTACTAACTGATCATATTATTTATTATTATAACATCAAGATGAAAAAAAAGTAGCTAAAAGCTACTTTTATTCACGAATAAATGGACAAATTGACGTAATCCACTGTATGTTTTGATCTTTTTCAAATAAGCTTTGAAGATCACTAGTTTTTATTTGATCTAATAATGACGATTCTAATTCAAAAGTAACTGCTGTACTATCCATTAAAGATACAAACCAACACGGTTCGTCTTGGGCTAATAAAACAAAACGTAAATCATCCATTATTTTTAATGAAGTCCCTTTAACAGCACGGTGTGTAAGTGGAATCTTTGAAGGATCAAAATAGATCCACTTACCTTGTTGATTAAAGATAAAGTGATACGGTGATGTTGTTGATTGATATGTTTGAAACGCAACAACATCATCTTGATCGTTTAACTCAATGCCTTTAACCCCAGAAGCTTTTAAGCCAACAACAGGAAACTCTGAACTAAGACATCGTAACATCATTCCTGATTGTGTATAAAAGATGCATTCTATTTGATCTGCTAGCTCTTCTTTAATACGAAGTACTTGAATCACTTGATCTGTATCTTCTTTAAACTGAATGCCTTTTACTCCGCGCTTTTTATAACTTCTCCAAGGAGTCAGATCAGATAACAATGTTTTTTTCACAAATCCTCCTTGAGTTACCCAAATTAATGTATCGGCAGTATCAAAAGAAGTTACAGGAATCACTTGCACAATATATTCATTGCTAGAAATTCCCCGAATCATATGTGACATATGCTCCCCAATATCTTTAAAGCGATATTCTGGAAGCTCAAATACTGAACGGTAGCACACTGTTCCTTTATTAGTAATCCATAACAAGCCTGTTAATGTACTTAACTTTTCTAAAAAGACAAGCGGATCATCTTCTTTTCTGCCTGTGCTTTCTCCTTTAGACGCAGCAACTGACCTTAAACTGCATCGTTTCATATATCCTTGTTGCGTACATACAACATAAACATCTTCTTCACTGACTAATAATTCTGGAGCAACTTCTAATGCTTCAATATCGGATTCAATTTGCGTTAACCGATCTTCCCCGTATTGTTTTACAATTTTTTTAAGTTCTTTTTTCATCAGTTGGCGTAATAGCACATCACTAGCTAGTAATGCTTCTAAATCTTCTATTTGTTGTAACAATGCTTCATACTCTTTAGTGACAGCATCCATATCCGTGGATGTTAATCGATATAGTGGTAATGTTACAATCGCTTCTGCTTGTTCTTCAGTTAACTCTAATTGTTGACATAATGCTTGTTTAGCATGAGCTTTATTTTTACTGTGACGAATCGTGTCAATCACATCATCTAAATGCGTAATTGCCATAATAATTCCTGATAAAATATGAACTCTTTTTTGTGCTTTTGTTAATTCAAATTGGGTTCTTGCCTTTAATACTGTTAATCTGTGCTTAATATAAGCATCTAAAATTGCTTTAAGGCCAACTTGTTTCGGATGATGATCAGAAATGGCGACCATATTAAAATGATAAGTAATCTGTAAATCGGTATGTTTATAAAGATACATCAGTACAGCTTCTGCAGCAATATCTTTTTTCAACTCAATAACAATTTGTAATCCATTTCGATCACTTTCATCTCGAACATCATGAAGTCCATCTAACTTTTTCGTCAAACGCAATTCATCAATTTTTTTAACAAGCTGCGCTTTATTGACCTCATAAGGAATTTCTGTAATTACAATTTGTGATCTACCTTGTTTTCCAGATACAACTTCAGTTTTTGCACGTAAAACAATCTTTCCTTTTCCTGTAGTATATGCATCCATTAAACCTTGTTTTCCTTGAATAATTCCTCCTGTTGGAAAATCAGGACCTGGAATATATTTCATCAGTGCCTCTAATGATGCTTCTGGATGATCTAAATAATAAATGACCGCTTGAATAACTTCAGATAAATTATGTGGAGGAATTTCAGTAGCATATCCTGCAGAAATACCTGTAGCACCATTAATTAATAAATTAGGAAACCCTGCTGGAAGCACTTCTGGTTCTTGAGCTGTATCATCAAAATTCCACATAAACGGTACTGTTTCCTGTTCAATATCTTGAAGGAGTAACATGCTGACTTCAGATAAACGTGCTTCTGTATAACGCATGGCAGCAGGAGGATCTCCATCCATACTTCCATTGTTCCCATGCATCTCAATAAGCGGGGCTCTTAATTTCCAAGACTGACTCATTCGAACCAGTGCTTCATAAATACTGCTATCACCGTGTGGATGAAAATTTCCCATAATAGTTCCCACCGCTTTTGCTGATTTACGAAACCCTTTTTCTGGCG
>JASLFJ010000022.1 GCA_030150665.1 Enterococcaceae bacterium | reverse complement strand
ACTTACTATCACGATCCGTTAAATAACGAATTAATAAGTATTGAATGTAGTTTGTATCTTGATACTCATCTACATGAATATATTGAAATCTTTGTTTATATTTTTCTCTTATATCTTCATAATGCTCTAAAAGATAGACTGTTTCAAATAATAAATCATCAAAATCAAGACAATGACATTCTTTTAATTTTTTTTGATAAGCTACATAACATTGTGCAATTTGAGATAAACGATCTTCAGCATGCATATTTAGATAATCATCGGCAGAAATATAATGGTTTTTTGCTTGACTAATATGCCACAATACTTTTTTTGGCTCTAAAATTTTAGGATCAATATTTAATCCTGCAAGCACTTGTTTCATCATATTCACTTGTTCATCTGTATCTAAAATTGTAAAGTTATTACTTAAACCTAAATGCTTGCCTTCAATTCTCAGCAATCTCAAACAAAAAGAGTGAAACGTTGAAATCCATATATCTTGACTATCTTTATTATTTACTAATTGATGAACACGTTCTTTCATTTCTCTGGCTGCCTTATTTGTAAAAGTAATGGCTAATATTTGTCTTGGAGATACGTGACATACATCAATGAGATAGGCAATGCGGTGGGTTACTACTCGTGTTTTACCACTGCCAGCACCTGCTAATAATAACACTGGACCTTTGACATATTGCACTGCTTCTTGTTGTTGTTTATTTAATGACGCTAATAATTCACTCATGACTCTCATTCTCCTCTTCTTATCACACTACTTCTATTATAACAATAATTGCTACAGTTAAACACTATATTTATGTGATCTTTTCACTTCATAAAAACATAATAAAGATCCTCTGTTTCAATCATCCATGTCTATTTAATTTAAGATAAGCAACCGATAAATATTGATAATAACTATAAAATATATGATACACTAATCCATATGATAACAAGGAGGAGTTTTCTTATGATCAAACAAAAACATATTTTAATCATTCATACCGGAGGCACAATTGCAATGCACTCTGATAATAAGACAAAATCGGTAGAACAAAGCACCGTAAACCCGCTATTAAATCATGATCTTAATCATATATTTCCAAATACTCAATTTACGATTAAAGATCTGCTCCATCTTCCATCTCCTTCAATAACTCCAGAACACATGTTACACATTCAACAATATATTTTAAACTATCAAAAAAACAATCCTTGTTCTGGAGTTGTCATTACACATGGTACCGATACACTTGAAGAAACCGCATTTTTCTTAGATCTAACATTACCAACTGATATTCCGATTGTTTTAACAGGAGCTATGCGATCTAGTAATCATGTTGGTACGGATGGGCTTTATAATTTACATAACGCTATTCGTGTAGCCTTATATGATGATTCTAAACATAAAGGAGTTTTAGTTGTTATGAATGATGAAATTCATACCGCAAAACATGTCACTAAAACACACACAACAAATGTAGCAACTTTTCAAAGTCCTTCTTTTGGGCCTGTTGGTCTTATTACAGAACAACACATCCTTTATACAAGCACCCCTTATCATGATTCTATTCTTTCTATTAACTCGGTTTCAGGTACTGTTCCTATTATTAAGGCCTATGCTGGAATGGATGAAACACTGTTTGAATTATTACAAAATACACATATTCAAGGTATTGTCATTGAAGCTTTAGGAGCAGGTAATATGCCTGAAAAAACAATACCCCCATTACGTCAACTTCTTCAACAAAATATCCCAGTAGCCCTTGTTTCTAGATGTTTTAACGGTGTTGCAGAACCCGTTTATTATTATCCTGGGGGAGGAAAACAATTAGAAGAATTAGGAGTGATCTTTTGCCCTGGACTTAACGGAGCTAAAGCGAGACTTAAATTACTAATTGGAACGAATGCAGGATTAACACATACTGAATTAAAAGCATTTTTAAATCCACTTTATTAATCATCATCTAATTCTAAACCTGGTGTTGCATTAAATGATAAATCACTAAACTTTCTTCTTTGATAGTCAATATAAGCCGCAGCTCCAATCATAGCTGCATTATCCCCACATAGCTGAAGAGAAGGCATCATTAAATTAATTTTTAGATCATGATGCTTTATATACTCTTCAAGTGCTGTTTTTAAGCCTTTATTTGCAGCGACACCTCCAGCAACAACAAGTGTATTTACTTGATAGTCTTGACATGCTTTCATAGTTTTTGTAACTAATACATCAATAACACTAGCCTGAAAACTAGCAGCAATATGATTTAACTCTAGTGGAATATTTTTTTGTTGTTGATGATTGACAAAGTTCATAACCGAACTTTTTAATCCACTAAAACTAAAATCATAATGATCTTCATAAAGTAGTGGTCTTGGAAAATCATAACAATCGATCCCTTGATGTGCCATTTCATCCATTAATCGTCCGCTTGGATAAGGAAGTCCTAAAATACGTCCAATCTTATCATAAGCCTCCCCAACAGCATCATCACGGGTTGAACCAATAATTTCATAAGTGCCATCTTCTGGCATATAAACAAGTTCTGTATGTCCTCCACTGACTAATAAAGCCATTAATGGAAACTCAAGCGGACAAGTACATTTTGCTGAATAAATATGTCCTGCCATATGATTAACACGAATAAGAGGTAATTGATGTGCCCAAGAAAACGCCTTAGCCGCTTGAATGCCTACTAAAAGAGCACCAACAAGCCCTGGGCCTTCTGTAACAGCTACAGCACTTAACTCAGATGGCATGATATCTGCTTGTTTTAATGCTTCATCCATACATAGTGTAATTTGTTCAATATGGTGTCTGCTAGCAACTTCTGGAACAACTCCTCCAAATCGTTCATGACTTTTAATTTGAGACGCAATAATATTTGATAAAATAATATGTCCATCTTGAACGACAGCTGCGCTTGTTTCATCACAACTTGTTTCAACGGCCAAAATATATACCGGTGGTTTCATATACATTCCTCCTTACTTTATAATGATAAGCTAAAAATAAGTGCATCTTCTATAGGATGTTTATAATATCTTTTTCTGCGATGTATCATTTGAAAGCCAAATTTTTGATAAAACTGTTGTGCTAATGTGTTGCTTTCTCTAACTTCTAATATCAAATGTGAATATCCTTGTTTTGTTAACCATAAAAGACCTGATGTTAATAACTGACTGCCTAACTTCATGTGTTGATATTGCGGTAAAATAGATATATTTAATAATTCAGCCGTCGTATCTGGTGGAATCAACATCATCATATAAACAATAATTGCTCCTGAATCAATGAAATACCAACGTTTTGTATAAGGTTGTATTAAATGAGATATTAACTCTGAATATTGCCAATGAATTTGAGTTTGTTGATTAATAAGCGCTAACTGCTTAGCAATATGCATGCGTTGTTTCTCATTTTGCCAAATATGGTGTTCGTGAACACATATTATCATAATATGCTACCTCTATTAAGATTCATGGGTATTCCAACGTTTCACAAGTTGATCAGAACTCAACGATGTATGACATTGACTCTGCCATGTTTCTTCAGCTTCTACTTGCTTTAAATATCTTGGAACAGCATGATAACATGATCTTTCAAAGATTAATGATTTAGGTAATTTCAGTAATGTACTTGCTTTAGGATAACTATATCTTAAATCATCAAACAAACACACAGCATGAGGAAAATATGCTTTAATACGTTCTGAAAAAATATTACAATCAGTTCCCATAAATAATATAGGATCATCTTCAACAAGATTTTGTTTTAAACGAACCAATAATTCCTGAATATCGAGATATTGATCTTCAGCAGTTAAGCTCAAGTGCTCACGTGTTAAATGATACAATCCTGTATATACATGTTCTCTTCTGGCATTAATCATAGGAACCACATAACTTTGATCTGTATATAATGTGCTGTTGATTGCTAATGCAGCTAATGTTGAGATACCGTATAAGGGGATATTTAATGTCCATGCTAATGTTTTAGCTACAGTAACACCAATTCGAAGTCCTGTATAAGATCCTGGTCCTTCTACAACGATAATTTCTTCTAAATCACTAGGTTGCCAATGAATTTGATTCATAAGTTGCTCAATAACTGGCATTAGCGTTTCTCCATGCGTTCTTTTTTCAACAGAAAAATACTCTACAATAACATGATGATCCCACGTTAATGCAACCATTAATGCAGGTGTGGCAGTATTAATTATTAAACGCTTCATATATATAACCTTCCTATTATCATCTTTTCATTACTTGTTTCATTCTATCATAATTTTTTTTGATAAACTAGTTGAACTACCACTAGGCTAAAGCCGTAGTGGATTCCTAAGTACAGAGTGCTACCGAACTCTAATGGATTAGGCGATCCCCGTAGTTCCTACGGTTAGAAGCCTTATAGCTTCATTTTTAAGATTTAAACTTGCGTTAATATCTCGGTCATGATGGGTATGACAATGAGGACACTCCCATTCACGCAATCTAAGATTTTTAACGTCTTTATTTTTATAGCCACAACATGAACAAAGCTGACTCGATGGA
>JASLFJ010000020.1 GCA_030150665.1 Enterococcaceae bacterium | reverse complement strand
CTGACTTACCATCGAAGGTGTGTACCTTCGATGGTAAGTCAGGCGTTTAGTGCACTTATCCCAGGAATTTTCATTGTTTTAGTATCTTTAATTATTAATGGTATTGGTGTTGAGTTAGTAGGTTCATTTCCAGAGCTAATCTATGCACTATTACAAGCTCCTCTTCAAAAAGTCATTGGCAGTCCATTTGCAATTATTGTTGTAGCAGGATTAAATGGCCTATTTTGGTGGTTAGGTATTCATCCAACAGTAATCAATTCAATGCTTTATCCTATTCTTTATGCCAATGCAGATCATAATCAGATGTTACTTGAAGCAGGGAACTTATCAACTGCTACAGGTAATATTGGTACTGTACAAATGCTTGATCAATTTGCTACAATTGGGGGAGCTGGCTGTACGATTGGATTAGCGATTGCTATGATTATTGTTGGTAAATCTTCTCGTATGAAAGCAATGTCTAATGTATCTTCTATTCCAGCCTTTTTTAATATTAATGAACCTTTAATCTTTGGACTCCCTGTTATTTTTAATCCATTGATTTTAATTCCAATTGTTGTAGCGCCTATTGTTTCTGTTGTTATTGCATATGTATCGATCTCTATTGGATTTATGCCTATGTTTTCAGGAATTCAAGCTCCTTGGGCCACCCCATTTTTCTTTTCTGGATTTTTAGTTGCTGGATGGCAAGGTGCAGTGACTCAAGTTGTTGCTGTTGCAGCAAGTGTTGCTATTTATTATCCATTTGTGAAAGTATTAGATCAACAGTATAAAAAAGAAGAATTGGAGTTAGAAGATGCATAAATATGTTAGAGATTTTGAAACAATTTGTAGTGAAGTAGATAAAGAATATGCAAACTATATTCCTATGGCACCAGATATTGTTCAGACCTCATCTTTTTATTATCCTTCGTATGAAGAATTTATGGAAGATAGTAAGGATGAAAAAAGCAACTTTGTATATACAAGAGGAGCTAATCCTACAACAAAGTTATTAGAAGATAAATTGGCAGCACTATGTGGTGGCGAATGCTGTCGAGTATTTGGCTCAGGTATGGGTGCTATTTCTGCAACATTATTCAGTTTATTATCATCAGGAGACCATGTTTTAATGGTTAATACTATTTACGGAGAATCTGTTCAATTTGTTAAAGACCTATCAAGATTTGGTGTAGCAATGGATCGAATAGATGTTGAAACTACTGATGATATTGAGGACTATTTACAAGAGAACACAAAGATTATTTATTTTGAAAGTCCTTCATCACAAAAATTTGAGTTACTGGATTTGGAGAAAATAGCATCTATTGCGCGAAGTAGAGGTATATACACTGTTTTAGATGGTACTTGGGCCTCCCCTTTATTTCAAGATCCACTAGCTTTTCACATTGATCTAGTGATTCATTCCTTATCCAAATATGTAGGTGGGCATTCAGATATTGTAGCAGGTGCTGTTATTGGTTCTAAAGAGCTAGTAGATCTTATCTCTATAAGAGGACATCATGCTTTAGGATCAGTCAATGCTCCTTTTAATTCTTGGCTAGCCTTGCGAGGTATTAGAACTCTTCCGGTACGTATGCAACAATTTGATCAATCCGTGCAACGTGTGATTCAATATTTAATGGAAGATCCAAGAGTTCATCGTATTTATCATCCAATGACTGCATCTTCAGAGCAAAAGCAATTAGCTCAGAAGTATTTATCAGGATATGGATCGTTACTTGCGATTAGTTTGACCGATCCTTCTTTTGAAAAGATGGTAGAATTTGTGAATGAGTTAAAGGTATTTTCAATAGGTGTCAGCTGGGGAGGATTTGAAAGTTTAGTATTACCAGCCAATAAAGGAACAAATCAGCAGCAGCTAATAGAAAGGGGCTTATCTAGTACGCATATTCGCATGTTTATTGGATTAGAGTCCCCTGAAATATTAATTCAAGATTTAAATCAAGCACTTACCAAAGTATATGGAGGAATTTAAAATGAAAGAAACTATTAATGCAGCTCAACTTAGTCAATTAGGGCCTTATTCTCATGTTGTTAAAGCATCAGGAACTACATATTATTTATCAGGTCAATTAGGTATTGATCCAGAAACGAAAGAGATGGGTAAAGATATTGTAGAACAAACACAAAATGCTTTTAAAAATATTGATATTTTACTGAAAGAAGCGGGACTTACAAAAGAAAATATTGTTAAAACACTCGTTTTATTAAAAGATATTAATGATTTTGAAGCGATGAATCAAATTTATGGCACGTATTTTACAGAAGATCATCCTGCACGTAGTGCATTTCAAGTCGGAGCTTTACCTGCAGGTGGACTCATTGAAATTGAGTGTATTGCTGTTAAATAATGAAAAAACACTTAATGTTGGTGCTTAGTTTTGCCAACATTAAGTGTTTTTTTTATGATAAACTTAATAAAAAAGGGGGATGAAGTTTATGATCGGTTGGTTATATTTTATTATTATTATTATAGCTAATACTATTGGAGCCCTTGCAGGGATTGGTGGAGGTGTACTCATTAAACCGATTTTTGATGCGATTGGCCATCATTCATTAGCTGCGATTACATTTTATTCTAGTTGTGCTGTTTGGATGATGTCTCTTGTTTCAAGTTATAGAAATAAAAAAACACTAAAAACCTATCCGATATCTTATCTGCTTTATTTGGGGATTGGCAGTATTTTAGGCGGTGTATTAGGTAATTATTTATTTGCTACATTATTAGGACAAGTAACTCATCAGGCATTGGTTGAAAAATTACAAATCATTCTGTTATTGATGACATTAATTATTGCATATATATTAGGACTTCCTTCGATAACTCATAAAGAATTTCGTTCGAACATATCCTTTTTAATGACAAGTTTATTGCTTGGTGCAGTTGCAAGCTTTATTGGTATTGGTGGAGGGCCCATGAATGTGGCACTACTGATGTATTTATTTTCTTTTAATATTAAAGAAGCAGCGAATATGTCTTTATGGATTATTTTAATTTCTCAAAGTAGTAAGTTGTTTACTATCGGTATGACTACGGGTTATCAAGTGTATGATTTATCAATGCTTTATTATATTTTTCCAGCAGCCATTATTGGAGGCCTTTTAGGTAGTAAGTTACGAGGAGTATTATCAGAACGTTGGGTTAATATGATTTATCAATCGGTTATTATTGGTATTTTTCTACTAAGTATTTTTCAATGGTTTCAGTTGTAAAAAAACACCAAGATTCAGTGGTGTTTTTCATAAAGCATATTATAATATTTTTTCTAAATTAGCTTTAAATAATTCTTCTGTAGTTTCCCCTGCAATTCGAGCAATAATTTCTCCTTCAGCATCAATAAAATATGTTTGCGGTAGTGCGGTTAGCTGATAAATACTACCCGCTGATTGGATTCTATCAAAATAAATAGGCATTGTTAAGTCGTGATCTTTCATAAATGCAAGGGCTTTACTCATAGATTCTCTTGGACTAGCTGTTTGATTAATCAGTAAAAAGGTTACTTCTGGATACTCATCATAAGCTTTTTGAAAAATAGGCATTTCATTACGACACGGCGGACACCAACTTGCCCAAAAATTTAAGACAATGGGTTTACCAATAAAATCAGCTAACATAAAGGACTTATCATCTTCATTAGTAAAGCTAAAATTTAAGGCAGGATGATTGATATTTGATACGGAAGCTGATTTTTGAACTTCATTTTCTTGATTAATGGATGCTATATCAATGGAATCTTGATATTTTTTATATAAAATACTACTTGCGATAATGGTAATCACAAGTATTATTAAGGGAATCCATACTTTTTTCTTCATTGTTTATGATCTCCTAACTAATAGTTGTAAATAATTAATCCATCCTGTAGCCATGAGAATGCCTACAATAATTAATAAAATACCGGATATAATATTAATGGTATTGTAATGCTTTTTAATCCACTGAATACTATCTTTTAGTGACTCTAAAAAGTAAGTCGTGATGACAAAAGGAAGTGCGATTCCTAAAGAATAAATAAGCAGTAATCCTCCGCCAAGTAGCATCGATTGACTTTGACTGGCAATGAGTAGGGCCGTTCCTAGAAAAATACTCATACAAGGACTCCAACCTAAGGCAAATATGGCACCAAATAAAAAGAGAGGTAAAAATTTTGCTTTATGATTGTTTACTTTTACTTGGGGTAAGTACTTTTGAAGTGAAAAATAAGGTAATTTATAAAGGCCTAAAAGATTAATCCCTGCCAGTATAATAAAAATTCCAGCAATCAGTTGAATGATTGATTGATACATTGTTAAGTACTGGGTTAATGATCCAGCTAAAATACCCATGAGTACAAAAATACTTGAAAATCCTAAAATAAAAGCAAGCATTTTTTTTAAAGATAAGTGCTGTGTTTTATCCTCAGTATCTACTCTTAAAAAATATGAAAAGTAGACCGGCATTAATGGCAAAATACAGGGTGAAATAAATGTTAAGATTCCTTCTAAAAATAATATAAATGCAAACATAATACCTCCTATAGTATTTATAAATATAGCATACCAAATTTAACAGATAAAGGAAAGGTGCGCCTATGAATTTGATATTAAGAAAAGCAACACATCAAGATATTCCACAACTACTCTCTTTATTTTCAGAAGCTAAAGATTATTTAAAAGCACAAGGTATTGATCAGTGGCAAACAGATGGACCTGATCGATTAAGTATAGTAGAAGATATAAGCAAAGAACGTACGTATGTTTATGAGTACAATCAGCATATTGTTGCAACTGCTGCCTTATGGTTAGAAAAAGATCCAAGTTATGATGAGATTATAGATGGACAGTGGCTTAATTTAAGTGAGCCTTATACTGCAATTCATAAAGTCGCAGTTTCCCCTTCTATGAAAGGAAAGTCTTTAGGATATTCTTTATTAAAAGAGCTTATTCAAATTTCTAAACATTTGAACTATCGATCTGTACGTATTGATACACATCCTGATAATAAGCAAATGCAACATGTCATTCAAAAAACTGGCTTTCAGTATTGTGGTATTGTGTATGTGACTGAAAGTTCTTCGGGTAAAAGATTTGGATATGAGAAACTTGTTAATTAAATATGATGTATTCGCATTAAAAATTTGAAAATGATTGTAATTTATAAGATGAGCGTAAAACCCCTATGCCTTTAGGCTAGGGGATGTAAGCCCTAATGACCTTGTTCTTGAATATATTTTAGGATAATCTCTTTGCTTACATTTCCAATACTGCAAGAAAAATATCCATCACTCCAAAAGCTTCGTTCTTTCCAAAAATGCTGAGAAAGATATTTGTTATGCTTTTAACGCATTCGATAAGTTGTGAGTTGCTTCAATAATCTAACGATTTCAAGAATACTCCATTTCGGGGAATATCTGATTAGGATATGAATAGGGTCTGGGTCTATTTCTTGTTTAGTAACTTGCCAACCGTAATGATTCGCTGTTGATTCGATTTCAGCTTGAATATCATCACCGACTTTTAATAATAACTTTTTTCGATAGTTACAAATAAATATCAAATGACATATAAGCAAGTGTCTACGATGATTTTCAGAGATATATTCCATTACTTTTCCAAGCCTTTACGAATGAGTTCGTAAACAGTACCTGAAAAACTTTTAATATTATTCTTTTTTTGATACTCCTCAATCCTTACTACTAAATCGATAGGAAACTTAATTAATTTGGGTACACGTTCCATATGTATCACACTCCCTTAAAAAGCACATACTATTGACATACACTAATAATTCACATATACTATTAATATATACTAAAAGGAGGTGAAAGTCAATGATGGTACATAAGGCATATAAATTTAGAATCTACCCAAACAAAGAACAAGAAATATTAATTAATAAAACATTTGGGTGTTCTCGATTTGTATTTAATCATTTTTTAGCAAAATGGAACAATACTTACAAAGAAACAGGAAAAGGGTTAACTTATCGTACTTGTTCTCTTCAGTTAACACAACTTAAAAAAGAATTAACTTGGCTAAAAGAAGTAGATAGTATTGCAAT
>JASLFJ010000145.1 GCA_030150665.1 Enterococcaceae bacterium | reverse complement strand
AATAATGATATCGGAATGCCCATTGGTAATGGGGTCAAATGTGCCGGGATAGACGGCGGTTGTCTCGCTCATAATAATCCTCTTGTGGGGCTGCTCGTAGCAGTGACCTTCTATACTTTTCAATTTTAATCGTAACAATCTGGAGTTTGAAATAAGTCCCGATTAGAGAATCCCATTGATCGGGATACGATTATTTTTAAACCCGCTTATCAGCCAATAAGCAGGCGTAGAAATAATCAGTGGCTCTATTTTACGTGATCCTTTCCGCTTTCGCATTACCCGATTGCGTAATCTCTTCGCTAGTGGGGAAGTTTTTAGTGGTTTTATTGGTGGTAAGAGGGTTTTTGGAGGGGCGGGAACCGACCATTTCGTTCTTTTCATTGATGCATGCCCGCGGATTGGCGCTTTCAGCGCCGGGGAGGAAGTATCTACTAGAAGATGTTGTGCCGGGAAAATAATTAAACGTGATTTAAACAGCTTTTAAACAGCGGTTAAACAATATGTGCCGGTGATTGAGAGTCGCCCCTTGCCGGCATACAACTTATGGAAGTATGCAGAGGTAATCTCCGGCAACTCAACAGCTCTTTTTGTTTTGATTAATCACAATATTTGTTCTTAAGAGTATTCGTGGAGGGGCGGGAACCTACCATTTCGTTCTTTTCACTGGTGCATGCCTGCGGATTGGCGATTTTCAGCGCCGGGGATTTTTTATGATAGGCAATAAAAAAGCGCATTGCTGCGCTTTTTTGATCTCTTTTGATCTATTTGATAGATCTTATCTTAAGCTTCTGCTGCTTTACGAATCTTGTAGTTACGAATCGCTTCTCTTAGAAGAACAATAATCACACCAAGCATTCCACCGAGAAGAAAGCCAATAATGACGATTAACTTTTTATTAGGTTTTGTGGGAATTTCCGGAACTTCTGGGAGGGCATTGAACGTAAAAGTAGAGAATTGATCTGCACTTGGTAGTTGAATGGCTTTATAGCTATCAAGCATCATAGCGAGCGTATTGTAGCGATTATTACGACTATAATTTCCTTTTTGTGCTTCAAGGAATTTGATTTTGGAAGCCAGCGCATGAGTCCCTTGTTGGTAAAGTTCTGTTGGTTTTTCCATCGGTGTCGTCATTTCTAAGGCTGCTGCTGTTTCATAAGCATTTTTAAGTTCGCTCAGCTCAAAGTTCGTTTGAGCATCCATCTCAATTTGCATTCCCTGTAAGGTGTTCTTAATATTGCTAACCATTGTGCTGATCTCTGCTTTACGGTTCTCAAGAATCAGTGCTTTTGCTTTATCATTCGTAAATTGCAAAAATTCATTTAAAAGCTCATAAGCTTCTTGAGGATTTTCATTGGTAACAGAGATATTTCGATTATGATTGTCCGCAACCTTTTGAATTGAGAGAGACTTTTGGAACTTCTCAAAGCCTCTTTGATTGTCCTCAATCTTAGGATCATTTTGGTAGCGAGGAAGGTAACTCTCTCGGAAGAATTGGCGCTGAAGGTCTGTGGCGCCTAATGTTTGAATTAAGGTGTTATAGGCTTGATCAGGCGTGATTGTACTCACTTTTTGATCTGCTTGAAGGAGGACAATACCACTATTAAGCGCAGTAATTTGATACTGATTAGGGGGTGTAATGGTCGCTTGTGATTGATAGCTCGGCTTCATTACAAAAAAGGCGATAACGCCTGCGAGGAATGTCGCTAAAACGGTCATACCAATGATCAGCCACTTATGGCGCCAAAGGGTGGCGACGAGTTCAAAGAGATCGATCTCATCATCATGTTGGTAAGAAGTGTTAGGAAGGTCTGTTCTGCTCATAAAATTATTCTTATCAATAAAGTTTAATAGTGATTAAGGGGATTACTTAGCTTAAATTAATTAGTTTATAGTTAGTGTAAATTAATCAAATTATTTTGATCATATTTTGATTAATTATTCTAACACCAAAATAGAAGAGAATACTTTTTATAGCTAATAATTAGAGATTCTTTTTGGGATAGTTCTCCATTTGCATCTTCTCCCAAGTGATCCCCAAAAGCGTGTTAGAATGGAGTTCTTTTAGGAAACTTTTTCGATCAAGTAATCAACGCGAGAGCGAGTCGATATAGAAAGTCGATATAGAGAGTGGATATGACGGATATGAGAAGAACGACAGCTTCAAATCGTAAGCAGCTACAGTATCATCCTGAGCTTTATGGCAATCATGCTTTTCTTCACCATGAGATCGCCCGCAGAATGGTGGAGTATCTCGATGAATCGTTACAGCCGGAGAAGATTCTTGTCGATGGCGCGTTTGATAGCTATCTCAGTGAGCTTCTTAAGGCTCGTTTCCCCGAGGCGGAAGTTTGGGAAAATATCGAATCGATTCTCGATCCCACCCTCCGTTTTGATCTGGTGATGAGTAATCTCTACCTGCAAGATGTGTGGGAGTTTGAGGAACGTGTGCGCGATTATCAGGTGCGTCTCAATGCGAAGGGTAAGCTCTTCTTCACCACGATCGGCACCGGCAGTTTCCCGGAGATCTCCTATCCCGGCGGTCCGTTAGTCAATGAATTTCCCGATATTGAAGATATTGGCGATTTTCTCCATGCGCTCGGCTTTAAAAATGCGGTGCTCTTTATTGAGAAGATCAATCTCACCTATGAGAAGCTCGATACCCTCTTGAAAGATGCGCGTGTTGTTGCCGGCAGACCATTCTCCTCCTTTAAGGGGTTGCGTACCTATCGCTGGCTAGAGAAGTGGCAAGCCTATGCGGAGAAGTTTCGCGCCGAAGATCAGCTCTTCCATATCGGTTTTGATGTGATCTACGCCGAAGGAACGCTCTCTGATATTAAAAATCTACAGGGAGAGGATAATGCCGTCTATGTGGATATCTCCCAACTCTCTACTAAAAAAGAGGGAAAGTAGAGAGGTAACGCTCAAGTCGATGCGCCGTAATGG
>JASLFJ010000118.1 GCA_030150665.1 Enterococcaceae bacterium | reverse complement strand
GAATCAGCAGAAGATAATGAAGTGCAAACACGTCGTTTTGAAAAACAGGGAGAAGAAAAGTGTGTTGTTGCTTATGCTCCAGCAGAACAAATGTTTGAAATGACTGAGACACAGAGTCAGCAAGTTTATCAATTTGATGATATAGATTTAGTAGCTATTGAAATATATGAATTATTACAAGATGAATAATGATAAAAAATCATAAAAATATCTTGATTTTTTTCTAATAATAGATTATATTTTAAAGAGTATGCATTTGCATACTTCTTTTTCTTTTAAAGATACAAAGAATGTGTGGGAGGAGAAATATTCTAAACTCCATTAAACCACATCACGGACTCAAGGAGGTATGTCTCGTGGCAAAAAAAGTAGAAAAAATCGTAAAATTACAAATTCCAGCAGGAAAAGCGAATCCAGCGCCCCCTGTAGGTCCTGCATTAGGTCAAGCAGGAATTAATATTATGGGTTTTTGTAAAGAATTTAATGCAAAAACTGCAGATCAAGCAGGTTTAATTATTCCTGTAGTGATTAGTGTTTATGAAGACCGTTCATTTACATTTATTACAAAAACACCACCTGCTGCTGTATTACTAAAAAAAGCTGCTAAAATTGAAAAAGGTTCAGGAGAGCCTAATCAGAAAAAAGTAGCAACAGTGACAAAAGATCAAGTTAAAGAAATTGCTGAAACTAAAATGGCAGACCTAAATGCTGCATCTGTTGAAGCAGCGATGCGTATGGTTGAAGGGACTGCACGAAGCATGGGGATTAACGTAGAATAATACGTAATCACTGAAGTAGCTTCTCAGTCAAGTTTCGATGAGTTCATCGAAATTAAGTGGGAGGTTCTACCGTTATAACCACATTCAAGGAGGAAACATGATGGCAAAGAAAAGTAAAAAAATGCAAGAAGCATTAAAAAAAATAGATACAACTAAAGAGTATGCAGTTGAAGAAGCAGTTCAATTAGCTAAAGAGACAAATTTTGCTAATTTTGATGCGACTGTAGAAGTTGCATATCGTTTAAATGTTGATCCTAAAAAAGCAGATCAACAAATTCGTGGTGCTGTAGTTTTACCAAATGGTACAGGTAAAACACAAAAAGTTTTAGTATTTGCTAAAGGTGAAAAAGCAAAAGAAGCAGAAGCAGCTGGCGCAGATTATGTTGGTGATGCTGAAACTGTTAAAAAAATTCAAGATGGTTGGTTCGACTTTGATGTTGTTGTAGCTACTCCAGATATGATGGCTGAAGTTGGTAAGTTAGGTCGCGTATTAGGACCTAAAGGGTTAATGCCAAACCCTAAAACAGGAACAGTGACAATGGATGTTGCTAAAGCTGTAAATGAAGTTAAAGCAGGTAAAGTAACATACCGTGTTGATAAAGCTGGAAATATTCATGTACCAATTGGTAAAGTATCATTTGAAGATGCAAAGCTTGTTGAAAACTTTAAAACAATTCATGATACAATGATGAAAGTAAAACCAGCAACTGTTAAAGGACAATATATTAAAAATATTAGTATTACAACAACATTTGGTCCAGGACTTCATGTTGATCAATACTCATTTTAATAAATAAAAAAAGACTTACTTAAAGTAAGTCTTTTTTTGTTGTCTAAATTCATAAAGATCTTGGTATTTTAATAATATACATATTATCTAAGAAAGGTCTGATTTTAATATGAATATGACAGTATTAGAAGAACGGTTATATCAAGATCAAATGCAATTATTAACGGATAATGAATTATTTTATTTATTACTAACTAAGTGCCAAAAAATATTTGTTGCTTCTAATCAGGGACAATTAGAATCTATTCAAAAATTATTTATGCACTATAAAACATTATATGAATTAAAAAATGCTTCTTATTTAGAATTATCTAATGATTTAGGAGAAGACTTAGCATCTATATTTTATTTATTAAAACATTTAGGACTCCGCTTTTTTCAAAGTAAATGTATTCGAGGGATGAAAATTACATCAAGTCAACAAGTCGGTCAATTTTTAATGAGAGAACTTCACGGGCTAGATCAAGAACACCTTTATGTGATTTACTTAAATACACAACATGAAATTTTAAAGACTAAAGTGGTTTTTATAGGTTCTGTGAATCAATCATTGGCACATCCTCGAGAAATTTTTAAAGAAGCCATTAAAATATCTGCTGTAAAAATTATTTTAGCGCATAATCATCCTAGTGGAGATTTAACATTATCTAAGCATGATAAACAGTTTATTCAAAGAATGTTCTCATGTGGTGAACTTTTAGGAATTGATATTTTAGATCATTTTTTAATTAGTGATACAGAGTATATGAGTCTTAAAGAAGAGATGATTGATATAGATCTTCTTAGTTGAATTTCTAGAGAATTAAATATTGATATGTTAAAATAAGGATACTTTAAAGAAACGAGAAAGAAGGATATGTTTGATGGATATCTCAAATAATCGATTTCAAATTCATGCGCAGTATCAACCTGCAGGTGATCAACCACAGGCAATTGAAGCATTATCAACGCATTTAAATAACAATGTTTCAGAACAGATTTTACTTGGAGCCACTGGAACTGGAAAAACATTTACTATCGCAAATGTGATTCAAAATGTACAAAAACCTACCTTAGTGATTGCACATAATAAAACTTTAGCAGGACAACTTTACGGAGAACTTAAAGAATTCTTTCCAGAAAATGCGGTAGAGTATTTTGTCAGTTATTATGATTATTATCAACCTGAAGCTTATGTTCCATCAAGTGATACATATATTGAAAAAGATGCTAGTATCAATGATGAAATTGATAAATTAAGACATTCTGCAACAAGCTCTCTTTTAGAAAGAAATGATGTCATTGTGGTAGCTTCTGTTTCCTGTATTTATGGATTAGGAAATCCTAAAACATATCGGGAACAAGTTTTATCATTACGTGTAGGAATGTTATTAGATCGAGAAGCATTGTTAGAACGATTGATCAATATGCAGTTTCATCGTAATGATATCGATTTACAACGCGGGATGTTTCGTGTTCGTGGAGATATTGTTGAGATTTTTCCAGCCTCTCGTTCAGAATATGCTATTCGTGTAGAATTTTTTGGAGATGAAATTGAGCGGATTGTAGAGATCATGCCTGTAACTGGACAAGCGATTGCTAGTAGAAAACATATTGCGATTTTTCCGGCCACACATTTTTTAACAGATCCAAAGCGATTAGATAAGGCGTTATCTGGAATAGAAGAGGAATTAATACAACAAGTCAAGTATTTAACAGAACAAGAACAATATGTAGAAGCACAACGTTTAGAACAGAGAACACGTTATGATTTAGAGATGATTCGGGAGATGGGGTATTGTTCGGGTATTGAAAATTATTCAAGATATATGGATGATCGGGCTCCTGGAGAAGCCCCTTATACGTTACTTGATTTTTTTCCAGATGATTTCTTAACGATTATTGATGAATCTCACGTAACGGTACCACAAATTCGAGGAATGTATAATGGAGACCAGGCAAGAAAACAGATGCTTGTAGATCATGGCTTTCGGTTGCCAAGTGCTTTAGACAATCGACCGTTGACTTTATCTGAAGTAGAACAACACCTACATCAAGTTATTTATGTTTCTGCTACACCAGGGCCTTATGAATTAAATAGAACTGATAAAATTATAGAACAAGTCATTCGACCTACGGGATTATTAGATCCTAAGATTGAGCTTCATCCTACAAAACATCAGATTGATCACTTAATTTCAGAGATCCATCAATGTATCTCTCAAGGTGAACGTGTTTTCATTACTACACTTACGAAAAAGATGGCAGAAGATTTAACTAAATATTTAAAAGAGTTAAATATTGCTGTGAGTTATTTACATAGTGATATTAAAACATTAGAACGTGCACAAATTATTCATGAATTAAGAGCGGGTGTTTATGATGTTTTAATTGGTATTAATTTATTACGTGAAGGATTAGATGTTCCAGAAGTGGCATTACTAGCTATTTTAGATGCGGATAAGGAAGGTTTTTTACGTAGTGATACAGCTTTAATTCAGATGATTGGTCGTGTTGCACGAAATGCTCAGGGTCGTGTGATTATGTATGCTGATAAAATGACAGGATCGATGCAGCGTGCCATTGATGAGACAAAAAGAAGACGTTCAATTCAAGAGCAGTATAATTTAGAACATGGTATTGTTCCAAAAACGATTCAAAAGGAATTACCGCCATCACTGCATATGACAGAAGCCATTGAAGATATAGATGATGCACGTTTATTTGATGATTTAACAGAACAACAAAAAGTACATTATATTCAACAGTTAGAAGAGCGTATGCAAGAAGCTGCAGAGGCATTAGATTTTGAAACCGCAGCGCAGTTACGTGACATTATTTTTGAATTAACAGCGAAATAAAAAGGAGTGTATTTGTGAGTCAATCAGAAATTATTATTCAAGGGGCAAGAACACATAATTTGAAAAATATTACATTATCCATACCAAGAGATCAGTTCGTGGTGATTACTGGGTTATCAGGATCAGGAAAAAGTTCTCTAGCTTTTGATACTTTATATGCTGAGGGCCAAAGACGATATGTTGAAAGCCTATCAGCTTATGCCAGACAATTTTTAGGACAAATGGATAAACCTGATGTCGATTCGATTGATGGACTCAGTCCAGCCATTTCTATTGATCAAAAAACAACCAGTCAAAATCCTAGATCAACAGTTGGTACAGTCACTGAAATTTATGATTATTTGCGACTGCTTTATGCAAGAGTAGGTACGCCTATTTGTCCTAATGATCATATTCCTATTACTCAACAATCGATTGAGCAGATGGTTAATCAAGTGATGGCATTACCTGAAGGTACAAAATTTTATATTTACGCACCGTTAATTAGAAATAAAAAAGGACAACATAAAAAAATATTAGAGCAAGTAAAAAAAGAAGGATATGTACGTTTAAAAATTGATGGGACCATCTACCGAGTAGAAGATATTCCTGAGTTAGAAAAAAATAAGAAACATACGATTGATGTAGTTATTGATCGGTTGATTCTTAGAGAAGAGATTCGCTCGAGAGTTTTTGATTCTTTAACTGTTGCGACACAAAAATCTCAAGGCTATGCAATTGTAGAAGTATTAGATCATGATCAAATATTATTTTTTAGTGAACATTATGCTTGTCCGATTTGTGGCTTTACAGTTGATGAATTAGAGCCTAAATTATTTTCATTTAATGCACCATCAGGTGCTTGTAATGAATGTAATGGATTAGGATCTAAATTAGAAGTAGATTTAGATTTAGTCATTCCAGATCCATCTCTTTCATTATCAGAAGGAGCGTTGCTTCCTTGGAGGCCAATTAGTTCTAATTATTATCCTCAATTACTGACACAAGTTTGTCAGCACTTTAATATTCCGATGGATGTATCATTTCGTGATCTTTCGAAAGAACAACAGCAATTATT
Source organism: Enterococcaceae bacterium (assembly GCA_030150665.1). Lineage (GTDB taxonomy): Bacteria > Bacillota > Bacilli > Lactobacillales > Catellicoccaceae > JASLFJ01. The sequence continues at coordinate 12,355 of JASLFJ010000118.1, read as the reverse complement.
ACTTTATGGATCACAAGGAGCATCATTTATTTTTCGTTATGAAAATGATTTTGGTGCATTAAAAGAGACGGAATTACCGTTTGAAGGTATTATCCATAATATTAAGCGTAGATATCATGAAACACATAGTGATTTTACAAGAGAACAGATGAGTCAGTATATGACTGAATTAACATGTAGCACGTGTCATGGATATCGATTAAATGAATCGGCACTTTCCGTACATATTGATCAGCTACATATTGGGGAAGCTTCTGAGTTAAGTATTCAAGATTTATTAACATTTATTCGTCAGCTTTCTTTATCAGAAATGCAGCAACATATTGCAGCATCTATTGTTAAAGAATTAGATGATCGTTTATCTTTTTTAATTCAAGTTGGTTTATCTTACTTAAGTTTAGCTCGAAAATCATCAACCTTATCAGGAGGAGAGTCACAAAGAATTCGTTTAGCAACACAAATTGGCTCAAACTTAATGGGGGTTTTATATATTTTAGATGAACCTTCCATTGGGTTACATCAAAAAGATAATGATCGATTAATTGCTGCGCTTCGTAAAATGTGTGATTTAGGGAATACATTAATCGTTGTTGAACATGATTTAGACACAATGCGTGCTGCAGATTATTTAATTGATATGGGTCCTGGAGCAGGAGCATTTGGTGGAGAAGTGGTTGCAGCAGGGACACCACAAGAAGTTATGAAGCATCCTGATTCGTTAACAGGTGCTTATTTATCAGGGCGTAAAAATATACCCGTTTCAAAACATCGGCGATTAGCTAAAGAAAACCAATATTTAAAATTATATGGTGTATGTGAACATAATTTAAAACATATTGATATCAGTATTCCAGTAGGTACATTAACGTTAGTAACAGGTGTTTCTGGATCAGGAAAAAGTACATTAGTTAATGAAGTATTAAAAAAAGCGTTATTTCAAAAATTAATGGGTCATACAGATAAGCCTGGAGCTCATGATCGGATTGAAGGTTGGGAGCAATTTGATAAAATTATAGATATTGATCAAAAACCTATTGGCAGAACACCTAGAAGTAATCCAGCAACATATACAGGTGTTTTTGATGATATTAGAACATTATTTGCAGAGACTAAAGAAGCTAAGAAACGGGGATATAAAAAAGGGCATTTTAGTTTTAATGTAAAAGGAGGGCGCTGTGAAGCGTGTAAAGGTGATGGAATTATACGTATTGAGATGCATTTTTTACCTGATGTTTATGTACCTTGTGAAGTATGCCACGGCACGCGTTATCATTCAGAAACATTAGAGATTAAATATAAAGATAAGAATATTTCAGATGTATTGGCTATGTCTGTTGTCGAAGCTTTAGAATTTTTCTCAGAAATTCCAAAAATTAAACGGAAATTACAAACGTTAGTAGATGTGGTCTTGGTTATATTCACTTAGGCCAATCAGCAACCACACTTTCTGGTGGAGAAGCTCAGCGGATGAAATTAGCCAGCGAGCTAAAAAAACAAGCAACAGGAAATACGTTATATATTTTAGATGAGCCTACGACAGGACTTCATTCAGAAGATGTTGCTCGATTAATTCATGTTTTAAATCGACTCGTAGATAAGGGAAATACAGTTATTGTCATTGAACATAATTTAGATGTCATTAAAATGGCAGATTATATTATTGATTTAGGACCTGAAGGTGGCGATTTAGGAGGATATATTATCGGTACGGGAACTCCAGAGGAGTTAAGTTCTATTCAAGAAAGTTATACTGGACAGTATCTATTAGATTATTTGTAAAAAATATATCTCTTAGCTTTTCAATTAATGTAGAATCAGGTAATATGAAGATAGAGATTATATTGATGGAGGTTACTTATGAATTTTTATGAGGAATTAGAGGCACGTGGACTTGTTTATCAAATTACAGATGAAGCGATTAAAGAAAAAATTAATGCGGGAGGATTAACGCTTTATGTAGGATTTGATCCAACCGCAGATAGCTTACATATTGGACATTTATTACCGATTTTAATGTTGAAGCGATTTCAAGATCATGGACATCACCCGTTGGCATTAGTAGGTGGAGCAACAGGAATGATTGGAGATCCATCATTTAAAGATGCAGAGCGTCAACTAAATGATGCATCTATTGTAGAGACATGGTCTAATAGCATTCGTCAGCAGTTATCGCAATGGTTAGATTTTGATGCAGCATCTGAGTATAAAGCAGAAGTTGTGAATAATTATGACTGGTTAGGAAATATTACTTTAATTGAGTTTTTACGTGATGTTGGAAAAAACTTTACAATTAATTATATGATGAATAAAGAAAGTGTTAAACGTCGCGTTGAAACAGGAATTTCTTATACAGAGTTTGCCTATCAGTTATTACAAGCCTATGACTTTTTAAAACTTTATGAAGAAAAACAATGTATGTTACAATTAGGTGGTAGTGATCAGTGGGGAAATATTACCTCTGGTATTGAATTAGTTCGTAAAGAACATGGAGAAACCGTTTATGGATTAACTATGCCGCTGATTACAAAATCTGATGGTACTAAATTTGGTAAAACAGAAGGAAATGCGGTATGGCTTGATCCCGAAAAAACAACACCTTATGAGTTTTATCAGTTCTGGATTAATACTGATGATCGTGATGTGATACGATTTTTAAAATACTTTACATTTATTTCTTTAGAAGAAATCGATCAATTAGCATTATCAGTTCAGCATCATCCTGAACAAAGAGAAGCACAAAAAGTATTAGCACAACACATGACAGAGCTTGTACATGGCAAAGAAGCTTATGAACAGGCACTACATATCAGTAAAGCACTTTTTAGTGGGGATTTATCAACACTAACTGTTTCTGAAATAGAACAAGGATTTAAAGATGTGCCACATAGTGTGATTGCTAAAGAAGATATATCAACGCTGCTTGATTTATTAATGATATCTTATATTGCATCATCAAAAAGACAAGCACGTGAAGATATTACAAATGGAGCTATTTATGTAAATGGTACACGTATTCAAGATCTTGAATATCATTTAGAAGATGCTGATATTATAGGTGATCGATATATTATTATTCGTCGTGGTAAGAAGAAATATCATTTAATTGAATTACAATAAATATGTATTTATGTATGGTAAAAGATGAAGAAGCAGTGCTGTTATAGCAACGCTTCTTATTTTTTACGATAGAACAAAGGGGTGATTTTTCGTGAGTGTTATTTCAAAAGAAACCATTGACAAAGTTCGGTCCCAGGCAGATATTGTTCAGTTACTTACACCTTATGTATCTTTATCATTGCAGGGAAAGAGTTATCAAGGGTTATGTCCATTTCATCAAGAAAAAACACCATCTTTTCATGTTTATCCAGAAGATAAGCGATATCATTGTTTTGGTTGTGGTCAATCTGGTGATGTGTTTAATTTTTTTATGGAAATGAAAGGATTAAGTTTTCCAGAAGCGGTTAAAGAGGTTGCTGTTTTGGAAAATATATCTGTAGAGTTGCCACAGATCCTGCAATCTCCTATGTCTGAGGAGAAAAAAATCTATATTCATATTTATGAAAAAGTATCACAACTTTATCAACATATATTGTTAAATACAGAGCCTGGAGAAGTTGCTTTGAATTACTTAGTAAAACAGCGTCATTTGTCATTAGAGCAAATTAAACAATTTCAATTAGGTTATGCACCTCCACAAAGAAACATTTTACATGCTTATCTTGTTGACTTAGGATTTTCATCTGAAGATATTATCAACTCAGGAGTTGTCATTCAAAAAGAAAATGGGGCTATTTATGATCGCTTTACACAGCGGATTATGTATCCAATATGGAATGAATCAGGACAGGTTGTAGCATTTTCTGGTAGATTATTTTTAGATCAAGCAGTAAGTGATACGGATCATAAGTTACCTAAATATATAAATAGTCCTGAATCTAAATTTTTCAAAAAAAGTAAACTGTTATATAATTATTCTTTTGCAAAAGCAATGATTAAAAAGACCCATAAGGTTTATATTTTTGAAGGATATATGGATGTGATTGCTAGTTGGGGAGCAGGAATTTATAATGTGACTGCTACGATGGGAACACATTTAAGTGAAGAACATATTTATATGTTATCAAAATTAAATGCAGATATCATTTTAGCTTATGATGGTGATCATGCGGGGATTCAGGCTATAGAAAAAAGTATAGATCTTTTTAATGCATTAAACGTGCCACATAGTTCGCTTTATATTGTAACTTGGCCTGATAATATGGATCCTGATGAGTATATTCTGTATTATGGGATAGAAGCTTTTCAAGATTTATTAGATCATCATCGTTTAAGTCCATTTTTATTTAGAAAAAAACAAGCCCAAATGGGAAAAAATTTAGCAGATAGTCAAGACTTTTTAGAATACTTAGAGTTAGTGATGCAAGCGTTAAGTAAAGTTGATAACTTATTAGAACAAGAAATTTATTTAAAAGAATTATCTGAAGAATATGATGTTCCATATAGTATTTTAAAAGAAGAGCTAGCTAAACAAGGAAACCATCAAGAAAAAGCGCAGTTTAAACCTATATCAGATTCTATAGAAAAAGATAGGTATATGCTTTTAGAAACTCCATTTCCAGTAGATGATGATGCATCTTATTCAATAGATACTCAAGATCTGATGGGGCAAAAAGAAAAATTACTTTTAAAGCAAGAAAATCGGTTATTATTTAGATTATTGGAACAACCTAAACGATTATTCATCGTAAGAAGATTAGATCAATTTTCGTTTTTTCATGATCCATATCAACAAATTTATCAATATATGCTGGATCTTTATGATTATAGAAACTCATTTGAATTTCAAGATTTATTATCTTATATTAAAGAAGAGACATTAAAACAGTTATTATTAACAATTAAAGATATGCCATTTGACTTAGTGTCAAATGAGGAGACTTTTATTGTGAAAGATCTTTCTGAGTATTTGCATGCATTAACAGACTATAAAATACATCAACGACTACTTCAAGAACAAAATATAAATTCTTCGGTAACGGATCAAGAAAAAATTGAAAGATATCAAAAGATATTGGAATTAAAACGAATTTCTAAATAAGAAATCTTTAGATCTAAACTATTACATGTTATGATATATATATAAGGTTGGATTTAATAAAAAGGAGTTTTTTTATGGAAAAAAAACAATCGTATCAAGAAGCTGTTCTAGAGTTTATTAAGGAAAACAAATCTAAAGGCGAGGTATTATATGATGATTTAACTAATCATCTAGCAACGCCTTATTCTTTAGATGCTGATGCAATGGATCAGTTAATTCAACAAATTGAAGATCAAGGGATTAGTGTTGTTGATGAACATGGTGAACCTAGTGAACATAGTCTTGCTTTAGAAAAAGTTGATGAAAAAGAATTAGAAGACTTATCAGCACCATCGGGTGTTAAAATTAATGACCCAGTTCGTATGTATTTAAAAGAAATTGGTAGAGTGCCTTTATTAACTGCAGAAGAAGAAGTAGCGCTTGCTTTACGTATTGAACAAGGCGATCAAGAAGCAAAACAGCGATTAGCAGAAGCAAATTTACGACTCGTTGTAAGTATTGCAAAGCGCTATGTAGGACGAGGAATGCAGTTTTTAGATTTAATTCAAGAAGGTAATATGGGGCTTATGAAGGCAGTTGAAAAATTTGATTATCAAAAAGGATTCAAATTTTCAACGTATGCAACTTGGTGGATTCGTCAAGCGATTACTCGTGCGATTGCAGATCAAGCAAGAACGATTAGAATTCCAGTACACATGGTTGAGACCATTAATAAGTTAGTACGTATTCAGCGTCAATTATTACAAGATTTAGGTCGAGAACCAACCCCTGAAGAAATTGGAGCAGAGATGGATTTATCACCAGAAAAAGTGAGAGAAATTTTAAAAATTGCTCAGGAGCCCGTTTCTTTAGAAACACCTATTGGTGAAGAAGATGATTCACATTTAGGTGACTTCATTGAAGATCAAGATGCAACCAGTCCTGTCGATCATGCTGCTTATGAATTGTTGAAAGAACAGTTAGAAAGTGTATTAGATACATTAACAGATCGAGAAGAAAATGTGCTTCGATTACGTTTTGGTTTAGATGATGGTAAGAGTCGCACATTAGAGGAAGTAGGCAAAGTATTTGGTGTCACTAGAGAGCGTATTCGACAAATTGAGGCGAAAGCACTTCGCAAATTAAGACATCCATCTCGTTCTAAACAATTAAAAGACTTTTTAGAATAATTATGATCAGGAGTATATTTTTTACTTATATTATATAAAATAAAAGCTTCTTAAGATAACGTAATTACAGTTATTTTAAGAAGCTTTTTGTTAAATATATAGCGTTAAAAGAGCTTAAGTTACAAAAAAAGAGCAGTCCACTGCTCTTTTTTTAGCTTGATTATAGTAATTTATTATAGTAATTCACCAAAACGTCTCATATATAGTTGTTTGATGAATGTTACTAATGTTAAGTAAGCGATAATTGTTATGAGTAACCAAATAAAGAAAGTACCTGGTAGAGGTAGCATACCTAACTCTTTACCAAAGTTTGTATAGGGTAAAATGGTACCAATAGCAATTCCTAATGCGGTAATGGATGTTACAGCGAAAGAAGCATTACTTTGTAAGAATGGTACTTTTGGTGTTCTTAAGGCATGAATTACCAGTGTTTGTGACCATAATGACTCAATGAACCATCCTGCTTGGAATAAAGCAATAAACACTAATTGTTGTTCTGTAGAAAGAGTATGGTAGCTACCGCCTAAGATTTGTGGACAAATAACAAAGTACATTAGTAAGTATGTCGTAATATCAAAAATAGAACTTGTAGGTCCAAGCCAAATCATAAATGAGCTCATAGAAGAAGCATCCCATTTTCTTGGTTTTTCTAAATATTCTTCATCCATATTATCCCAAGGGATAGAAACACATGAAATATCATAGATTAAGTTTAAAAATAGAATTTGGATAGGTAACATTGGTAAAAATGGTAAGAAAATGCTGGCAACAAGAACAGAAAACATATTTCCGAAGTTAGAACTTGCCGTCATTTTAATATATTTCATAATATTTCCGAAAATTTTTCTTCCAGATAAAATACCTTGTTCTAAAATCATAAGATCTTTTTCTAATAAGATTACATCTGCAGACTCTTTAGCAATATCTACAGCAGTATCTACAGAAATACCAACATCAGCTTCTTTCATGGCAGGGGCATCGTTAATACCATCTCCCATAAATCCTACGGTTTGGCCTTGTTCTCTTAATACTTTAACAATTCTTGTTTTTTGTTGGGGAGATAATTTAACAAAAATATCACGTTGTTGTGCAAGTTTTCCTAACTCTTGATCTGATAAGTGTTCAATATCTTGACCTAAAACAATATGATCAGCATTAATGCCTACTTGTTCACATACTGCTTTTGTAACTAAAGCATTATCTCCGGTTAGTACTTTAACACCGACACCATGTCTATTTAAGGCTTCCAGTGCAGGTTTTGTTGTTTCTTTAGGTGGATCTAAAAAGGCTAAATAACCCATTAAGATCATATTACTCTCATCTTTAATAGAAAATTCTTCAGATGTATCTGGATTTTCTTTATAAGCAACTGCAACAACACGTAGTCCATCTTTATTTAAGCGATCAACAGTATGCATTAATTTACGTTTCATATCTTCTGTTAATGGTAAAATCTTTTGATCATATTCTATATGGCTAGAAATGTTTAACATTTCTTCCACAGCGCCTTTAGTAATAATTTGTCTTGTGCCTTCTTGATTTTCAATAATAACACTCATACGACGACGTTGAAAATCAAAGGGGATCTCATCAATTTTTTTATAGTGATTTGTTGGAATAGATAGATTTTTTTCTGCAGCTTCAATGATAGCTACATCCATTAAGTTTTTAAGACCTGTTTGATAGAAACTATTGAAAAATGCATATTTTAAAACACGTTCATCTTCTTCACCATGAAGATCTAGGTGATATTCTAAAACAATCTTATCTTGGGTTAATGTTCCTGTTTTATCGGTACATAAGACATCAATAGCTCCAAAATTTTGAATCGAGTTAATATTTTTAATAACGGTACCTTTTTTAGCCATGCTGGAGGCACCTTTAACTAAGTTTGTAGTGACAATCATCGGTAACATCTCAGGTGTTAGACCAACAGCTACAGAAAGACCAAATAAGAATGATTCAACCCAGTCTCCTTTAGTAAATCCATTAATTAACATAACCGCAGGAACCATAAGCAACATAAAACGAATTAATAACCAAGAAGTTGAACGAATTCCTTTTTCAAAACTTGTATCTTCTTTTTCTTTACTAACATCTTTAGCAATATTACCAAATAAAGTATCATCTCCAACAGCAACAACAATACCTGTTGCAGCACCACTGATCACATTGCTACCCATGTAAACCATATTTTGAAAATCAGTGACTGCTTGATTTTTTGTCTCTGTAATGTGAGAAAATTTTTCAATAGGATGACTTTCACCAGTCATTGCAGATTGACTTACAAATAAGTCTTTAGCTTGTACTAAACGAATATCAGCAGGAATCATATCCCCAGCAGATAGATGAACAATATCTCCACAGACAATCTCATCAATAGGAATTTCAATTTTTTCTTTACCTCGTCTTGAAACTGTTGCTGTGACTTCTACCATTGATGATAGTTTTTCGGCTGCTTTACTTGATTTAACGGATTGAAATAATGTTAAACTTCCGCTGATAAATACCATAACTAAAATAATGATAACACCAAACAATTCACGTTCTTCTACTGGAACAATCACATAATCGGTAATAAATGAAATAATAGCAAGGCAGAGAAGAACCATAGTAAATGGTGTAATATACGCTTGAAATAGTTTTTTTATAAATGAAGTATTTTTATCTTGAGTAATAACATTTTTTCCATACGTATTTCGAGACTTTTCAATAGCATAATCATCTAGACCATGGAGTGATGATGAAAATCTATTTAATACTTTTTGAACTTGATTACTTGCTGCAAAATGATAAATAAGATTTTGCTCTTGAGCATGCATTCCTTTTTTTTCTGTCATAATAAAATCCTACCTTTCTTGATGTACGTAATATGTTAATGATAGGATTTAATCATAAATATCTATATTACAGTACTAAATCCTATCTGTTTGAGTCTACATTCATGGTCGTCCATAAAAAACAATCCTTTCTCGAATCAGATTTGATTTTGTTAGATAAAAAGAGCCTTATCTTGGGAGTAAGCAACAAGATAAGGCTCTATGAATACTGTATTTTGATATTTCTAGATGCAAAAGAATAAGAATCAAGTTTCATCATTAAATTAAATATAAACATAATTTTTATAATGTTCTTTTACAATATCAAAACATAGCTACAGTCTCTCATCGTTGAGCTTTGACACTATACAACGTAAAAAATACTTTGAAGTATTTTTAGCTACCTTAAGAAAAGCCTTATCTCGACAGTTCCTGTTCTACCCATTGGTGTCTCTCGACATTTTTGGGCAGTAGCCTATGTTTGTATAGGAGCCTCACCTAACAAATCTATTCAATGTTTTATTTAAATTTCCAAGGATGAGTGTAGCATAGGCTTATATTATTGTCAAACCTATTTTTTAAATTTTTATTAAATTTTGGGATTTACAGGTAAGAAATAGGTATTTCAGCAATTGTTAAAAGATTGTTAGATTATACATTTAAAATAATGAGGTGTATCGAAGATTTGCCTATAAATAGGCATATATTTTTTTGTTAAAGATGTCATTATTCATATTATTTTTTTAATATTAGTTATATTTCTCAAAATAAATATTATTTTTATGTTATAATAAACAAGATAGTATGATGTATTATAGATTTAAGGAGGAATAGTATGTATAATTTTTTACTAGGCTTAATGATGATTGTATCGATTTTAATGGTTATTTCAATTATGATGCAGCCAAGTAAGCAAAATAGTGCAGCAAGTGCTTTTTCAGGAGGAGCAGATCAATTATTTGGAAAACAAAAAGCTCGTGGATTTGAAGCTGTGATGCAAAGAACAACAGCGATTCTTGGAGCGGTTTGGATTGTTATTGGTATTTTATTAGCATATTTGTCTTCAAGATAATATAAAGTAAAGATATCCTCCTGTTGTTATTTAAAACAGGAGGGTTTTTTTGAATATCACGAGTAATTTATGATGATTTATAATAAAAATATAAAAAAGATAAAGGAAGAAATAATTATGACATGTCAAAATCATTTATTTAAATCAGGAGAGAGAGCTGTTATTTTATTACATGCATATTCAGGAAGTCCAAATGATGTTCGTATGATGGCTCGGTTTTTAGAAGGAAAAAATTATACAGTTTACACACCGTGTTTTACAGGACATCAAACCAAAGATCCAGAAGATATTGTATCAACCCCATTAACAAAATGGGAAGAAGATGTAACAGAAGCTGTTAATATGTTGCGTGCTGAGGGATATCAAAAAATAGCGATCTTAGGACTTTCTATGGGAGGATTATTTGCGGTAAATATGTTAACAAAAAATAATCCTCATATTATTGGTGGAGGATCATTTTCTTCTCCAGTTTCTTTTAAGTGTAATTTTAATTTAATTCCTGCATTTTCAAGGTATACGACTCATGTGTTAAATCGCCAAGGAATTTCCGATGAAGATATTCAGAAGCGACTTATATGGATTCAAGAACAATTAGGAAAGCAACAAGAAGAGTTGAAATTATGGATTACAGATGTTTATGATCGTTTAGCACAGATTGAAGTTCCTACATATTTAGCACAATCAGGACAAGATGAGTTACTTGATGCAAAAAATATGTATGATGCAGCACGTATGATTACTAAATCTCATGTATGGACAAGTTATTTTCCTAAAAGTTCTCATGTTATTACTGTTGGTGTTGAACACCGTCAATTAGAAGAAGAAGTATATTTATTTTTAGAATCATTAGATTGGTAAGGGAGTGAAGGAATGAAAAAAATAAAAAAACAAATTAAAAAATATTTAAAAAAACATAAAGAACAAGCTTTTAAGATTGAAGAAATTGCTGAATATTTAAATATAAATTCATCGGAAGATTATACACTGCTTATTCAATCTATTGCTCAAATGGAACAATATGGAGATATTGTATTTACATCTCAAGGATATATCCAGTGGAAAGATCATGATCAAAAGCTTCAAGGTACATTTATGAAAAATGAACGTGGTTTTGGGTTTGTTAGTATTCCGGATTGGGATCATGATGTCTTCATCGCAAAACAAGATACATTAACCGCAATGGATGGGGATATTGTTGAAATACAATTAAAAAAAACAACACCACATACCGCAAACAAAAGTCAAGAAGGTATAATTATTCATATTACCGAGCGGAAGAATCATCAAATTGTTGGGGAACTTGTTGAGATTTTTAGCACTAAAGAAAATCCTAATATATCTTTAGGACGGTTAATCGCACAAGATAAAAAATTAGGCGATTACCGAATTATCATCGAATTGCCAAAAGATACTCCTGAATTAGGTACTATTTGTATTATGGAAATTATTGAATATCCTAATGAAGCATCTCCGCATTTCATTAAAGGCTTATTAAAAACAACATTAGGACATAAAAATGATCCAGGGGTAGATATCTTATCTGCGATTCATAAATTTCAACTACCTATTGAATTTCCAGAGTCTGTATTATTAGAAGCAGAAGCACGTTTAACAGAAGTAGATATTCATCAAGAAGCTTTTAAACGAAAAGATTATCGTGATCAATTGATTGTAACTATTGATGGAGCAGATGCTAAAGATTTAGATGATGCTATTTCTTTGACTATGTTAGATAATGGACATTATTTACTAGGTGTACATATTGCAGATGTAGCTCAATATGTTATAAAAGATAGTTTGCTTGATCAGGAAGCCTTAAAAAGAGGAACGAGTGTATATTTAACGGACCGAGTCATTCCAATGTTACCAAGAGCACTTTCTAATGGGATGTGTTCTTTAAATCCTAATGAAGATCGCTTAGCATTAACTTGTGAGATGGAAATAAATACAGAAGGAAATGTCCTTCATTATTCGATTGTACCTAGTGTAATTAATAGTAATTATCGATTAACTTATGATGAAGTGAACCTATTTTTTAACGATCAAGATGTTCTTTTTAAAAAGGATAAAGATGTCCAAAATATGTTAAAGAATATGAAAGAGCTTCATGAAATTTTAGAAAAGAAAAGAATACAAAGAGGGGCCATTACTTTTGAGGATCGAGAAGCAAAGATTGAAGTTGATGCTTTAAATCGTC
>JASLFJ010000096.1 GCA_030150665.1 Enterococcaceae bacterium | reverse complement strand
AATACTTTTTGCATATTGGGCTTTTGCTTGAATAAAATCAATAGTTGCTAATACTTGTTCTTGAGATCTTAATAAATGTTGCACAGGCCCCAGTAATGTTGATAACTGTTGTAAAATACGCTCAATTTCAGCATATTCAGCAGCAATATGTTCTTTTAACTGATCATTTAAGGGTAAAAGTTGCTGTGGCTCAATAAACAATGTCTGTCCTGAAGCACTTTGATCATGTACAATACCACCAAATTTATTGCGATATTCTTGTTTTACAGGAAGTACATATCGATCATTTCTCATAGTAATTAATTGTTCTCGCAAATAAGCTGCATTTTTACCATGAATCATTTGTTCTAAGGTACGCTTAATATACTGCTCAGTTTGTCTGATTTGACGACGAATACGCTTTAGCTCAGCAGAAGCACTATCTTTAATAAATCCAGAAGCATCTACACTGAATTCTAATTGATCATAAATATCTGGAAAATAATCTAACGTTTCAATAAGTTCATGAATGGCTAAAAAGTCTTCTTTTTTTTCTGATAATTGAATAAAATAATGCTTAATATCTTTAATAACAGACAATACTTGTAAAATTTGATAAAGTTCTAAGCCATCTAAAGTAGCACCAATAGCAAGACGATCTAACGGCTCATCTAAAGAAGCGAGTTCTGTAAACGGCATCAATCCTTGTATTCTTAAACTATCTATACCATCTTGAGTTTGATTCAATTGTTCTTGAACTTCTTTAGGATCTTGAAAAGGCATTAAATGTTCCACAAACATTTTACCTTTTTCTGTATAACAAAAATATTGAAGTTGTGCTTTAATTTTTTCAAATTCTAGATGATGAGGAATCATTAATTGAGTCAACGAAGAATCACCTCTTTTTATAATTTGCTTAATAATCAGTCACATTGATGATTCACAAGCACTAATGATCATTAAATAATTTGAGTAATCCATAACTTATATGTTAATTTCGAAAAATAAGGTGTATATTTTACAATACTTCTAAGTAAGGCAGACTGTGAAAAATAATCTTGAATACTAGAGATAGGTATTAAAGAAAATAAATAAAGAACGAAAAAAATACCAACATACATCATAAACCAACCTAAAAAGCCACCCACCCAAAAGTTAATTACTTGTTTAATAGGTACAAAAGTATATTGATAGAAAAAAATACCTAAAAAACGAACAATCACCCATCCAATAAATAAAATACAAATAAAGCCGACTCCTGCATAAAAAGATTTATCTAGATGGATTGCTGTTTCTTGATCAAAAAATAACATTTGGCTATGCTCTGTCGCTGTTGGATAAGGAATCAATAGCTCTAACTTATCTCCTAACGGTTTATAAAATAATCGTGCACAAATAAATGTGATGAAGTACCCTAATGTGTAAAGTAATTGTAAGGCTGCACCACGCCGTACACCTGTATAAAAACCAATCATCCAAAGTAACAATATTAAAATGATAACCATACCATCGTCCCTATTCCTTTTCTTGAGTTTCTATTGAAGTCCGTTCTTTTTGTAGTCGTTCTTTAATATCCTCATTTAATACATTATATGCAGTAACATGATCAATAGGTTCATCATGATCTCCTTTTTTGCATAAAATTTCTTTTGCTTTTTGTTCAACATGTTCCATACGCTGAATTTTTTTCTCCAATGTATGACAATATTGCTCCATTTGAAGCATCTGTTCTTTAAAATTTACTTGATCAGATATTGCATTAACAGCTAATAATATAGAAGCCTGTTCTATAGTAATATCATCAGAAAGTGCTAGAAGATCTGTTAATTGCGTTTGTACAATCTGCTCAACAACTTGCATATGCTCCTTGCTTTCATTACCAATAATGGTATATGTTTTCTCACCAATAGTCATTTTATAACGAATTATATTGTCCATATATACTCACCCTTTTACTGATATAGTTATTACTTATCTTATGATTTATTTAATAACTTCACAAATTTTTGATGCTCCTTTTGATCTAAATGAGATTGATATTTATAAGAACATATCGTAGTTTTCGGATTATGTTTTAATACCGTATGTTTTGATTTTACATGATAATCAGGATTTAAAATAAGTTGTGTGATTATACTTGTAATGGTACTAATAAATCCTATTCCTAATAACATTAAAATACTGGCAATAATTCTACCTAAAAAAGTTACGGGAACAATATCACCATATCCTACTGTAGTTGTTGTCTGAATAGCCCACCATAAGACATCCCCATAATTATGCATATGAGGCTCTATAAAAAGCAATGGAATGGGTAAAATGATAAAAAGAATAATAAAGACAATAATAACCCGTCCTATTTTGCTTCGCCTTAAATAAAGATAAGTCGGTAATAGATATCTCCGACCAATTGACGTTGTTCTTACAAAAACACTAAACAGTGTAAATAATCTAAAAAATCTAAAATTTCTAGAAAATGGAATAATCGCTAAAAAATCAAACACATGATTTTTGATAAAATAGACCTTATCTTCCGATTTCCATAATCTGTAAAATGTATCAAATGAAAAAATTAATAGGACAAAAAAATCAATTTTCATTGCTAATTCATCATGTAGTAAAAAGGCAATTAATGAAATTAACAACAATAAAGAAATACTGCCGATATATATCTTATGTTTATTTTTCAATCTCGTCACTCCAATAAATCAACATTAAGTGATGAATAAAGTATAACTATAGTATTTCATATATTCTTTTGATTATACTTATATTGATAATCTTTACTAAATGAACAAAAAAGTACAATTCATTTACATATTGTATATGTAAAATCATTGTACCATGTTCAAGATCTATAATTCAATTGATTATTTATTTTGTTCTGCTTTTGACTGTTCCGGTAGTATTAAATTTAAAATAATGCCAAATAACGTAGCAAGAGCCATTCCTGAAAGCTCAAAAACGCCTACTTTAAAGATTAATCCTCCAATACCTACTACTAAAATCACAGAAGCAATAATTAAATTTTTCTTCTGATCAAAATCAATTTGGTGCTCAATTAAAATTTTCATACCACTTGCCGCAATAACACCAAATAGTAAAAAGCTGATCCCAGAAATAACCGGAGCAGGAATACTTAAAATAACTGCACTAATTTTACCTACAAAACTTAGTACCATAGCTAAAATACCCGCACCACCAATAACATAAACACTATGTACACGAGTAATTGCTAAAACCCCAATATTTTCTCCATAACTAGTCACAGGAGGTCCTCCGACAAGACCTGCTGTAATTTGTGCACATCCATCACCAAATAAAGTACGATGAAGACCGGGTTCTTCGAAATAATTACGCTCAGTTAATTTATTTAATACCATCAAATGACCAATATGCTCTGTCATTGTCACAAAGGCAATCGGAGCCATTGTAACAATAGCAGAAATAGATAATTTAGGCGCATAGCTAACTCCAAATACTTGAAAATGAGGTAAAGACAGCCAAGCTGCTTCTTTAATAATATCTGTATCAACGATTCCTACAAATAAAGCAAAAAGATACCCCACGACAATACCTAATAAGATTGGAATTAAACTTAAAAATCCTCCAAGCCACATATTAAAAATAATGGTTACTGCTAAAGTAAATAAAGCAACTAAAATATATAAAACATTATAATTTCCTAATCCATCAAACATCGCATTATTTGCAGCACTATGAGCTAATCCTAAACCAATGACCATAATAACAGGTCCTACAACAATAGGTGGTAATAACTTATCTAACCAATTAGATCCTTTTTTCTTTACAAAATAAGCTACAATAAAATAAACAAGCCCTGTTGTAATTGCTCCTTGAGCTATAGCTGGATAGCCTTCACTTTCCATTAATAATTTCATAGCAGCAATAAATGCAAAACTACTTCCTAAATATGCAGGAATCTTTCCTTTTGTGACAATTAAATATACAATAGTCCCCATCCCTGAGCTAAATAAAGCAATGCTTGGATTAATACCTACTAAAATTGGAACTAACACGGTTGCGCCAAACATTGTAAATAAATGTTGAAAACTTAACCCTAACCATGGTAATAACTTTGGCTTTTCATGAACGTCTAAAATTACATCTCTTTTTTTCGTCATAAGATAATCCCTCTTTCTTATAAATGATTAAAAATGTTGAACGATAGTTAATTCTTAAATACAGCGTTCTACCAAGCTCTAAATAAAAAACAGACTTTTTGTATTGCACAAAAAGTCTGTATGATAAGATTATCCTTTATAATCTCTGAATCATCTCAGTCTCTCTGTACTGAATTAAAGATTTTATTTTGTTTGATCTGTTAAATAGACTAAATCTTTATCATCTACTTCTTCCATGTGTACAACGACATTTTCTTGTTTAGAAGTAGGAATATTTTTCCCCACATAATCCGCTCTAATAGGTAATTCTCTATGCCCTCGATCAATAAGTACAGCAAGCGATATTTTTTGTGGCCGTCCTAGGTCCATAATTGCATCTAATCCTGCACGAATACTTCTTCCTGTATAAAGAACATCATCAACCAAAATAACGTGTTTATCTGTAAAATCTAAGCTTACCTCACGTTTTTCAAAAGTAGCTCTACATTCTGGAGCAATATCATCTCGGTAAGACTGAATATTTAACGGATACGTTGGTATTGATAAATCTTCAATACTACTTAATCTTTTTGCCATTCGTTCTGCTAAAAATACACCTCGTGTTTCAATACCGACTAAGACTAAATGATCAAGGTCTTTGTTACGTTCAATAATTTCATAACACATACGTGTCAATGCCCGGTGCATATCACCTGAATTCATTAAAACTTTACGCTTCATCATCTCTCATATCCTTTCATAAAAAAATGCCTTATACAGTGTATAAGGCATTTTTAATTGATCTATATCTAAATCTAAACATTAAACTATCTTTAGATTAAAGACAATATCCATAAAAAATCCCTTTGATAATCTCTCTGTATCATCATTAAAAGGTTATTATTTTATTACCTATTTATTAATATAAAAAAAAGAAATCATGATGTCAATGTTTTTCTTAATTCTTGTAATTGATCTTCAAAATATTCTGGTAACGGTGCTTCAAAAGTAACATATTCTTGAGTCGTTGGATGCACAAATCCTAATGTTTGAGCATGTAAGTATTGTCCATTTCCTTTAAGTGTTTTCCTAGGCCCATATAGCGGATCACCAGCAATAGGATGTCCAATATAGTTCATATGAACACGAATTTGATGTGTTCTTCCTGTTTCTAGATGACATTTAATTAGTGAAAATTGATCACCAAACGTTTCTATCACCTCAAAATGAGTCACAGCATCTCTACCTTGGGCAACTACTGCTTGTTTTTTTCGATCTTTAGGAGAACGACCAATAGGGGCTTTAATAGTTCCTTCCTTATGAGGAATAATACCATGAACTAAAGCATAATACGTACGCTCTGGTTTTTTATCTTTTAATTGCTCTGATAAATATCGATGCGTCGCATCATTTTTAGCAACGACTAAAAGTCCTGATGTATCTTTATCAATCCGATGAACTATTCCAGGTCTAAACTCCCCATTAACCGATGACAACTGCTTTGTATAATACATCAATCCGTTGACGAGTGTACCTGTATCGTGTCCTGCCGAAGGATGTACGACCATACCTTGTGGCTTATTAATAATTATTAAATCTTGATCTTCATAAATAATATCTAAATCTATCGGTTCTGGATCTATGCTTAACACTTCAAGTTCTGGTTCTTGAATAGATACAATATCTCCTTGATTTACCATATATTTTGTTTTAACACGTTGATCATTGACTAAAATATTGCCTTGGTCAATCCATTTTTGAATTTGCGAGCGAGAGTACTCTGGAAACTGTTTTGCTAAGTAACGATCTAATCTTCCCGATGATTCTTGAATAGTATGTATATTGATTTCTGACATAGCTATGTGTCACTTCCTTTTGAAGATTCTAAAAAACTATCAATAATTAATCCTAATAGGCCAACAGATAGCGCCATATCAGCAATATTAAAAATTGGAAAATTTATAAAATTTAAATGCATCATATCCACAACATACCCTAGACGCATACGGTCAATAAAATTACCCAAGGTCCCACCTAATAACAATCCTAAACCTATATAAAACCACCAATTTTGCTGCTTTGCTTTAAATAAAAAATATAAGATAACACCACAAGCTAAGATAGAAATTATATAAAAAAAGATCATTTTCCCCTCTAAAATACTCCATGCAGCACCTGTATTACGGACATGTGTAAAAGTCATAATAGGGTGATCTGGATTTAAGACTTCTCCTAATGCTATTTCTGTACTTACTTTATATTTACTCCATTGATCTAATATTAATACTGCTAATGCAAGCAATAATGCAATAACTCGCTTCATGAATTTTTCCCTACACTTTCACTTTAAATCATCACACTTCTTGTATGACTCAATAATTCCTCATAAGCTAATGCAAATTTTTGAATATCTCCTGCACCCATAAATAAAATGACCGCATCTTTATGATTAAGTAAAGGAGATAAATTCTGTTCTGAAATAACACAACCAGGCTGCTTAATTTTAGAGGCTAAATCATGAATTGTAATATCTCCATGTTCTTCTCGTGCCGAAGCAAAAATATCACACAAATACACATAATCTGCTAAATTAAGTGCTTCACCAAATTCATCCATTAACGCAATAGTTCTTGTAAATGTGTGAGGTTGAAATACAGCAATTACTTCTTTATCTGGATAACGTTGATGGGCTCCATCAATAGTTGCTTTAATTTCAGCTGGATGGTGTGCATAATCATCAACAATAATCATATCTTTCACAATTTTTTCACTAAATCGACGTTTCACGCCAGAAAACTGTGCTAAAGCTGTTGCAACCTCATCCATCGGTAGCTGCTCTAAATAAGCCATCGCAATCACACTTGTTGCATTATAAATATTATGCATCCCAAAAGCCGGAACAAAAAATTCACCCAGTAGCATTCCTTGATAACTTACGTTAAAATATGACCCTTCCGTACATCTTTTAATATCTGTAATATGAAAATCATTATCTTCTGACGTCCCATAATAATAAATAGGAGTCTTAGACACTAAAGTGCGCAATTGTTTATCTTCACCAAAAGCAACAATCCCTTTTTTTACTTGCTTGGCAAAATCAGAAAAAGCTTGTGTGACATCTTCTAAACTTTGATAATAATCAGGATGGTCAAAGTCAATATTTACCATAATCGCATAATCTGGTTCATATGATAAAAAATGTCTTCGATACTCACACGCTTCAAAAATAAAGTACTGAGCTTCTTTAACACCTTTACCTGTTCCATCACCAATTAAATAGCTTGTTGGTTTGATATGACTAAAGACTTGAGCTAACATACCTGTTGTACTTGTTTTTCCATGAGATCCTGTTACTGCAATACTTGTAAATTTTGTTAAAAAGTTCTTTAAAAACGTATGATATCGAACAATTGGAACATTAAGTTCTTGAGCTTTTTTTAACTCCACATGATCATCACTAAAGGCATTACCTGCAATAACTACTAATTGATCTGTATTCTTTTCAATATTTTTTGCATCAAAAGAAAACATAGGAATATTATTTTTTTCTAATCCAACTTGAGTAAAACAATATTCATCAATATCAGAACCTTGCACTTGGTATCCTTGATCTTTTAAAATAGTCGCTAAAGAACTCATACCTGATCCTTTAATCCCTACAAAATGATATATTTTATCCATCATTATCACTCCTAAACTGCTTCATTATTTAATGTCACATAATTATTTATGTTTTAGTTCTTCTCGCTTTTTTTCAAATGGGGTATTGCGTTCTCTTTGTTTTCCTGATTGAATTTGTTGTCTTGTTTTTGATAGTACTGAATCTTGTTTTATAATAGAGCCTACTGTTTCCAAATGTTCCTCTTCTTTATCTAAATTTTCTTCAATTGCATTAATTTTATCACTCATCTCTGAAACATCTGTAACCTTATCTTTTGATAAAACATGTTGATGATTATCTATACTTGCATCATTAATCAATGCAAACTGCAAATAATCTTCTGATGATTTATGCATATGCTCTAATAATTGCTCAGAATTTACCTCATACTGCTCCCAAACATGCTGGGACTCATTTTTATCTTTTTTCTCAGTCATATGATGTTCATGACTGACGGTTTCTTGTTTTATTTTTTCCTTTTTTTCTTGAAATGGTGTTGTTGCTTCTTCATGAATTTTTTGAGTTTTATCTACAACTGGTGTTATTTCTCTTAATGGCATATGATGATCACCTTGATCTTCAAAATCTCTTCGTGAAAAACCTCCAGATCCTTGTTCTGCAACTTGTGTATATGTTCGATTTAATTTTTTATTAGGAAGCTGAATCGGTGGTTTACGTTTTAATTTTTGAATAGGTTTCCGTTCAACAGGTTCAATTTCAGGAAGAGAGGTTAAATGAGGTTCTGAAAAAGATGGATCCATCATATTAGAAGCAGGTTGTGTTCTTGGTTCTATATTTAAATGATCACGAGTTGAATGATCTTTATATATAGGTGTATATAAATTTGGAATATGATAATCATCATCTTCTTGAAATAAAATACGACGAGGGCGATTAGATAATTTTACTCCCTCATCATCATCAAATACAGGAAAACGAAAATATCTTCTTGCATCACGATCTTTTTTCATCATATATCATCCTTATCTATACTCCATATATTATGAGTTGCTTTTTTTATTCAGGTAATTAACGGTTATCACAATCTAATTATTAAAGTTCTATCCTACAGATAGTTATAAGTTTAACATAAAAAACTTAATAAATATAGCATCTATTATACCCAATACCATTGTTCATATACATGTTAAGACTTGATTTTACCTGATTATTTGTTATAATAACCTATGTTGCATCCTTAGTGTAATGGATATCACGTAAGATTCCGGTTCTTAAGATAGGGGTTCGATTCCCTTAGGATGCGTTATAATACTAAATAACAACACTAAAAATAAAAAGGTGAGGGTCTTAAATCGATCCTCACCTTTTTATTTTTAATATCAATCTATAAATTCAATCATTACGTAATTATCTTTAACAGCCTTATATTTAAAAGAATGAGCATAAATAGTGAATGTGCTTAAAGTCTATGGATATAGACGATTTAATAATCTAGGAAATGGAATAGACTCTCTTACGTGATCAATTCCTGCAATCCATGTCACAACTCTTTCTAATCCTAAACCAAACCCTGCATGAGGTACTGATCCATATTTTCTAAGATCTAAATACCATGCATATTCAGCCTCATCCATACCTTCTTCTTTAATTCGTTCATATAACGCATCATAATCTACTTCACGTTCACTACCACCTATAATTTCCCCATACCCTTCAGGAGCAATTAAATCAGCACAAATGACAATATCATCTCGTGTTGGATGTGTCGGCATATAAAAGGGTTTAATTGCTTTTGGATAATTCAAAATAAATACAGGTTGCTCAAATGAGTTTGCGATAAAAGTTTCATGTGGAGAACCAAAATCATCTCCCCACTTAATATCATCAAAACCATTTTCTTGAAGTAGCGTAATTGCTTCATCATAAGAAATTCTTGGATAAGGTAACTGTGTATATTTACGTAATACATCACGATCTCTTTCTAATACAGTAAGTGCATAATCACAATTTTTAAGCACATTTTCAACTAAAAAGGCAACGTAACGTTCTTGTATTTCTAGACTTTCTTCTTGATGCATAAAGGCCATCTCAGGCTCAATCATCCAAAATTCAATTAAATGACGTCTTGTTTTCGATTTTTCTGCTCTAAATGTTGGACCAAACGAAAAGACTTTGCCAAAAGCCATCGCTGCTGCTTCCATATATAATTGACCACTTTGTGTTAAATATGCTTTTTGATCAAAATAATCTGTTTCAAATAGATCAGTAGATCCTTCTGCAGAACTTCCTGTTAAAATAGGTGGATCTATTTTAATAAATCCTTCTTGATTAAAGAATTCATAAGTAGCACGAATCAATTCATTACGAATTAACATAATGGCGTGTTGTTTTTTAGAACGCAACCATAAATGACGATGATCCATTAAAAAGTCTGTCCCATGTTCTTTAGGTGTAATCGGATATCCTTCGCTAGTGCCTACAACTTCAATATTTTGAATACCAATTTCATAACCTAATTGAGATCTATTATCTTCTCTAATCTCTCCAATAATCCAACAAGATGTTTCTTGATTTAAATTTTTAGCTAATTGAAAAATCTCTTCTGGAACTTCTGATTTTACAACAACACCTTGAAAATATGCTGTTCCATCTCTTAGTTGTAAAAATGCAATTTTTCCGCTAGAACGCTTATTTGTAATCCAGCAACCAATTTTAACCGTTTCTCCAACATGCTTATGTGCATCTTTAATATTAATAATCTCCATTATCTTACCCCTTATCTATTTCAATTTTTAATTATCAATAAATCTACTCTTATTGTAAGAAAATATGATTCATTTGTCATTAGTTTTTATAATTACTCAGAAAACTTTTTTTAAATTTCTGATATTTGATGAAGGAGTTCACCTGTTTTATAGTTTACATAATAATAATATAGTGAACCTGTTTCTTGATCTCTTGCAATCACTTCCCATACAGGAGTATCTTGATAAATGCCAAAACTTTCTTTATACAATATTTGTTGATCTCCTGCCTCTTCTAAAACATGTTTGATAGCTTGATCTTTATGAATCATCTCATTTTGATCTAAAACCGAAATTTTTGATCCTTTTTCAGGAATTAATACAACAATTTCTTTTCCATCTTTATCTTTACCAAAGACAGAAAAGTATGTTTCTTCCCCATGATATAAATAAAAATCATCCACTTTATTTAATGATGTATGTTCTCTAGCAACTTGTACAGCTACTTTTTTCACATGCATATAAGGATATAAAAATTGAATAAATGAAAAAATAAAAATGAATAAAATAATAATAGGAAAAGCCCACCAAATATATTGTTTTTTAATCTGCTTCATATAATCTACCTTTCATTATTTATGACATAAATTACCTTATTATAATTCTTTAACTTATCTATCAACATATCTCGTTTATTGACACTAAATACTTTTTCAAAAATAAATTGAGTATCATCACACAATACATGATACTGATCAGATTCTTCTATGACACAGAAAAGCTCATAAAAATAAACCTTATGTTTTTGTAGCTCTTGAATACATTTCATTATTTTATATGAAAGAAGATGCGTTATCTTACTAGATGCTTTTATTATCTTTAATAATTGAATCAGTTGTTCTATATTATCTAAATAACGATACACTAATGTTTGTTTGCTCATTACATATAAACTTAATTGTTTTCCTTGAATTCGATCATCTAGTCTATGACCATAATTATTCATTTGAACATAATGCTTTATTTGTTCTATATCACTAAGTATACGTTCATAAAGTTGTTTTACTTCTACAACAGATACTTCAGAAAGATCATTAAATTGGGATACAAGAATATGGATCAATTTTTTATATTGCTTTATTTGATAAAAATCAAGACTATATTGGTAATATTGATCATAAAAAGAGAGAAACTGAGGCCAATCCATTAAAAATAAAGCATCAACGACTTGATCAAACATCAGTTCTTCTTCTAAAAATGCTTCATAATTTATCAATACTGTCTTTTTCTGACCAATCAAATCAAGATAATAGGTGTGAATATCCCAGTAAAGATAATCCTGTTGTCCATCATGACGAATAGATTGCCAAAATATTTGGTGATTACTTAATTTAGATAACTCATCTAAATTTCCTGTTTGTGTTTCTGTAAGCCATACAAGAACGGCCATCTTATAAATAGCTTCCATTCGATGTTTGTGTTCTTTTTGAAGTTCTTCTTGAACATGACTTAATTTCACATAATGTTTTTTAGAATAAATGCATAAGTCAGCTAATAAACTATCTGAAATATCATCTGAAACTAAATACAACTGATGTCCCTTAGTAAATAATATCTTTTTAAATGATTTATCTCTATCTAATTTATCTATATCTATTTGAATACACATACTTTGTCCATTTTGCATCAAAAATTCTAAAATATGCTGCTGAAAGACTGAATGACTAACAAAAGTTTTCGTCATATGATCATATATTTTGTTTTGATATGTAATAATCCGTTCTTTTAGTGCGATACTAATTTTCTCTAAATGCTTAGCAATAAGATCATAAGAGTACTGAGTTTCTAATAATTTTTGAGGTAATATGCTCTTGATTTTTTGTTGTAACCAAATTCCTGTAGACAATGTACAATCTTTTGATAAATAAAATAATAAAATTAAAACATCTTCAGGCAGTTTTTGAATACGCTGCATCAATTGAATAAATAAATGTGCTGTAACTAAAGCATCACTATCTGCACGATGTGGTTGATCATGTCGATAAGAAAAATAACTTGCAAGATCATTTAGCTTAAAACTATTTAACATAGGATAACAAATTTGTGTCAGTTCGACTGTATCAATAGCTTGATTATTTAATGGAGGAAGATCAAATTGATCAAATACGTGATTTAAAAATTTAAGATCAAAATTTACATTATGTGCTACGAAAACACAATCTTCTAACAAGCCATGAAGAATAGGTGCTATATCTTCAATAATTGGTGCTTTTTTAACATCTGCATAACTAATTCC
>JASLFJ010000069.1 GCA_030150665.1 Enterococcaceae bacterium | reverse complement strand
GTTAAGAAAACAGGATATTTAGTGATTACTTCAGATAAAGGTCTTGCGGGAGGATATAATAGTACTGTATGTAAACATGTTTTATCTCTTTTAGAACAAGATAAACAGGCTGATAAAGATTATGTATGTTTCATGATCGGTGGTACAGGTATTGATTTTTTTAAAGCTCGCAATGTACCCATTGCCTATGAGCTTCGTGGATTAAGTGATCAACCCTCATTTGATGAAGTAAGACGAATTGTTCAGATGGCTGTTGAGATGTATCATCAAGAAGTTTTTGATGAGCTTTATGTATGTTACAACCATCATGTAAACTCATTAAGTCATGAATTTCGTGCTGAGAAAATGTTACCTATTACCGATCTAGATGCTGAAGAAATTAGTGATCAAGAAGGGGCTTATGAGGACTTTTTATTAGAACCTTCTAAAGAGGCGATTTTAGATGTACTGCTTCCTCAATTTGCGGAAAGTACTATTTATGGAGCCATTTTAGATGCTAAAACAGCAGAACATGCAGCACGTATGACAGCGATGAAAAGTGC
Source organism: Enterococcaceae bacterium (assembly GCA_030150665.1). GTDB lineage: Bacteria > Bacillota > Bacilli > Lactobacillales > Catellicoccaceae > JASLFJ01. The sequence goes on along the minus strand of JASLFJ010000069.1, from coordinate 3,246 downwards.
AACAGATAATGCAGGACAGATTATTGATGGCCTAACGATGACCTATAATCGTGCCCGACAAGCAGCAATTACTCAGGAAATTACAGAAATTGTAGGTGGGGCATCCGCCTTAGAATAAGACAGGAGGATCAGTGATGCGTTCTGGAAAAATTGTACAGGTAATTGGCCCTGTTGTAGATGTTTCTTTTCCAATGGAAGAGTCATTACCTGAAATTTATAATGCGTTAATTGTTTATAAACCCGAAACTCATGAAAAAGTTGTATTAGAAGTTGCTTTAGAGCTTGGAGATGGTATTGTTCGAGCTATTGCGATGGAGTCAACTGATGGGTTAAAACGTGGAATGGAAGTACTAGATACAGGAAGCTCGATTAGTGTTCCTGTAGGAGAACAAACATTAGGACGAATTTTTAATGTTTTAGGAGAAACGATTGATTTAGATCCTGAATTACCTGAAGATATCGTACGAGAAAGTATTCATAAAACCGCACCAACTTTTGAAGAGTTAAGTCCAAGTACGGAGATTTTAGAGACCGGTATTAAAGTTGTTGATCTTTTAGCTCCTTATTTAAAAGGTGGAAAAATTGGTTTGTTTGGTGGTGCTGGTGTTGGAAAAACCGTACTGATTCAAGAGCTCATTCATAATATTGCTCAAGAGCATGGAGGGATTTCTGTGTTTACGGGTGTTGGTGAGCGAACACGTGAAGGTAATGATCTTTATTATGAAATGAAAGAATCAGGAGTTATTGAAAAAACAGCGATGGTTTTTGGTCAGATGAACGAACCGCCAGGAGCTAGAATGCGTGTTGCCTTAACAGGACTCAGTATTGCTGAGCATTTTCGTGATGAAGCTCATCAAGATGTGTTACTCTTTATTGATAATATTTTTAGATTTACACAAGCTGGATCAGAAGTATCAGCGCTTCTTGGCAGAATGCCTTCTGCTGTAGGATATCAACCGACACTTGCAACAGAGATGGGGCAACTTCAAGAGCGTATTGCTTCAACAAAAAACGGGTCGATTACCTCTATTCAAGCCGTTTATGTACCTGCAGATGATTACACCGATCCAGCACCTGCGACTGTATTTTCTCATTTAGATGCAACGACAAACTTAGAGCGTCGACTAACAGAACAAGGAATTTATCCAGCGGTAGATCCCTTAGCATCTACTTCAAGTGCGCTAGCCCCTGAAATCGTTGGAACAGAGCATTATGAAGTTGCTACCGAAGTACAACATGTACTGCAAAGATATCGCGAACTTCAAGATATTATTGCGATCTTAGGAATGGATGAATTATCAGATCAGGAAAAAATTATTGTCAATCGTGCCCGTCGCATTCAATTTTTCTTATCTCAAAACTTCCATGTAGCAGAACAGTTTACAGGACAACCAGGATCATATGTTCCTGTAAAAGAAACGGTGCGTGGATTTAAAGAAATTTTAGAAGGAAAATATGATGATCTACCAGAAGATGCCTTTCGTAATGTAGGTCGGATTGAAGAAGTCATTGAAAAAGCTAAAGCAATGGAGGCATAAAGGAGGAGAGCACAGATGACAGAGAAACAGTTATATGTGCATGTAATTACCCCTAATGGAACTGTCTATGAAGGACATGCAACTTTTGTTTTAGCAAGAACGGTTTCTGGGGAATTGGGTATTTTACCACAACATTTACCTTTACTGACCCCACTTGCGATAGATGAACTTCGAGTGGATCCTGTAGGGGAAAAAGAGTCTGAATATATTGCCATTAATGGTGGAATTTTAGAAGTCAGACATGATGAAATTATTATTTTAGCAGATAGTGCTGAAAAAGAAGTTGATATTGATGTACCTAGAGCAGAGCGTGCTAAAAAGCGAGCTGAGCGTTTGATTCAAGAAGCAAAAGAACAACAAGATATCGATCAATTAGAACGGGCAACCATTGCATTACACCGAGCCGTCAATCGAATCAATGTATCAAAACATAGACATTAAAAAAGCTAGATCAGTGCCACTGATCTAGCTTTTTTTATGCTGGGTTATCCAATGTTTTTATAAGATGGGCGTAAAACCCCTATGCCTTTAGGCTAGGGGATGTAAGCCCTAATGACCTTGTTCTTGAATATATTTTAGGATCATCTCTTTGCTTACATTTCCAATACTGCAAGAAAAATATCCATCACTCCAAAAGGTTCGTTCTTTCCAAAAATGTTGAGAAAGATATGTGTTATGTTTTTAACGCATTCGATAAGTTGTGAGTTGCTTCAATAATCTAACGATTTCAAGAATAATCTAACGATTTCAAGAATACTCCATTTCGGGGAATATCTGATTAGGATATGAATAGGGTCTGGGTCTATTGCTTGCTCAATGACTTGCCAACCGTAATGATTAGCTGTGGATTCGATTTCAGCTTGAATATCATCACCGACTTTTTTCGATACTTACAAACAAATATCAAATGACATATAAGCAAGTGTCTACGATGATTTTCAGAGATCTATTCCATTACTTTTCCAAGCCTTTACGAATGAGTTCGTAAACAGTACCTGAAAAACTTTTAATATTATTCTTTTTTTGATATTCCTCAATCCTTACTACTAAATCGATAGGAAACTTAATTCATTTTGGTACACGTTCCATTTGTATCACACTCCCTTAAAAAGCACATACTATTGACATATACTAATAATTCATATATGCTATTAGTATATAAAAAAAGGAGGTGAAAGTCAATGATGGTACATAAGGCATATAAATTTAGAATCTACCCAAACAAAGAACAAGAAATATTAATTAATAAAACATTTGGGTGTTCCCGATTTGTATTTAATCATTTTTTAGCAAAATGGGATAATACTTACAAAGAAACAGGAAAAGGGTTAACTTATCGTACTTGTTCTCTTCAGTTAACACAACTTAAAAAAGAATTAACTTGGCTAAAAGAAGTAGATAGTATTGCAATACAATCATCGTTAAAAAATCTTGCTGACACTTATTCTCGCTTCTTTAAGAAACAAAACCATAGACCTCGTTTTAAGTCGAAGAAAAATCCTGTTCAATCTTACACGACAAAGCATACAAATGGCAATATTGCTATTGATGGTCATAAAATCAAATTGCCTAAACTTGGATGGGTTCGTTTTGCAAAGAGCAGAGAAGTTGAAGGTCGTATTTTAAATGCAACCATTAGACGGAACCCAAGTGGTAAATACTTTGTATCCATTTTAGTTGAAACAGAAGTTCAAAAATTACCTAAAAC
>JASLFJ010000117.1 GCA_030150665.1 Enterococcaceae bacterium | reverse complement strand
AAAGAAAATAAAGTTAAAGCTAAAGAAAATTATCAAGAATTACTCCAAAAAATTGAAAATATTACCCATATTGATTAAACCAATAAAGAATGATTCTTAAAAATATAGAAATTTGTTCAAATAGAAAGGAGGGTGAATTTGATGCCCCAATCAGTAACAATATTTATGAGTGCTTATCCGGAGTACCATATGATTCCTAAAGATAGCCAAGAGTTATGGCATGTTGAAGATACTGCTTCTATGATTGCAAACTCTTTTGAAACACTCGCTCAACAAAAAAATATAACTTTAAATTTCTCACATCATACTTTAACTCAGCGTATTCAACATGTACTTTATAAAGTTCACTTGGAACAATTATTATTATTTGTATTACCTAAAGATATGAATTTTAATTGGTTACATGTGAAACATTTATTAAGCAATCAATATCCACAAATTAATATTACAAGGGTGAGTGTGTGGGAGATAGAAAAATATCATGTTTATGGGTATCTTTATATTCCTGTTGCGGTTAATTTTGATGATTTAACAACAAATGATTTACCTTTTACATTTGGATTAGAAGAAGCTTTAATACAAGAAGATATTATTGCCGAGGAAGACTCATTCATTAATGGATGGATGGATCAGCTCTTTTTATTTATGTTAACTGAGGATATTTTACCCACGTATGTCACCTATCAAATGATTGATGATCTATTATTAAAACAAGTGCTTTATAATGATGAATTAGAAGATAGTTCTATGATGACAGATACAGATATTTTATCCCTTTCTTTAGATGTTTTAGAAGAACGTTTAGAACAGCTAGAGTCCGAAGTTGATGAATTTCACTGGTTAGATGTGGATGAACCATTATCAAGGGCTGTATCAGTAGATAGTATAAAAGATCAAGAGGATGTAGAAGATGCATATAATGGACTTAATGATCATTTATTCATTGATGAACTAGAAAATACATTTGAATTCACAGAAAAATCAGATTCAGATTCTTTAATCAATACTCCTGAAGTCGATGAATTAATGACAGAAAGTAATCATCAAGAAATTCAGGATTCTTTAGAAAAAATACAAGAGCTACTTGATAAAGAAGCTGAATTAGAGTTTAAACGACAAAGAAAACAGAAAAAAGAAAAATTAGAAGATCTATCTCACATACCATCACATGTTAAAGATCCTCAAGAAAAAAAATATTTATCTGATGAGAGTCTTTATCCAGAACAAATTGAGTATTTTGAAAAGCATGAATTAGCAACATATACAAAAGATGATCTGATTCATAGAGTCCTGTATTTACAGGAATCTTTAAAACGCGCTTCTGATGGCAAATCACGGCTAGAAATTACCAATGAACGCTTAGAGTATCAAAATAAACAGTTAGAGCGACAGTTGATGAACTATCAAATTCAACGTTTTGAAGAAACCCCTGTTCATCAACAGCGGGCTAAAGATTGGCATAAGAAGATCAAAATACCGATTGCAGAATATGATGAATTAATTCAAAAAGCAAAATTATTAGAACACATTTGGAAAATCAATCAACAATTAATCGGAACGAGTGAAAAAATGATTATTCAAGATAAAGATAAGATTTATGCTTTTGAAAAAGTTCAACAAATTAAAAATTCAGCACGAGATTTAGAATTATTTGTGATGATGGATGAATGTAAGAATATTCAAGAGCGAGTAAAGATTAAAAAGAAATTTTTATTTTTACCTGCTCGCGTAATTATTCAAAAAAGAGATTATGAAAATTTATTAGAAAAAGCAACATATTATGATATGATGCATGTTGAAAATCAAGTGCTTGAGCGTTTATTAGAGTCTTCTTATGATAATGAACCTAGGAAAAGAAAAAAAGTAAATAAACAGGCGTCATCTTCAAAAGATAAAAAGGGAATAAATTAGAATAAAAGGATTGTGGGGATATCATGGAAAATATTAACATCCAGGAATCACATGAAACGCGTGAAAAGATGATCCGTGGCTCCGCTTGGATGTCTATTGGTAGTATTGTCTCAAGAATGATGGGGGCTGTTTATATTATCCCATGGTATTTATGGATGGGAGAAGATGGTAATTTAGCCAATAGTTTATTTGGGAAAGGCTATAATATTTATGCATTGTTTTTAATGATTGCAACAGCTGGAATTCCAGGTGCTGTGGCTAAACAAATTTCTCATTATAATTCACAAAATGCATATCATATTAGTCAGAAGTTATTTGAAAAAACAGTTAAATTAATGTTATTGTTGGGACTGTTTTTTGCGGTACTGCTTTATTTATTATCTCCAGCACTAGCGTCATGGTCTGGTGGAGATGAAGGATTAGTACGTGTCATACGTTCATTATGTTGGGCAGTACTGATTTTTCCTAGCATGAGTGTATTTAGAGGTTATTTTCAAGGATTTCATAATATGGCACCTTCAGCAATGTCACAGATGATTGAACAATTTGCTAGGGTGTTTTATATGTTATTAACGGCTTATATTATTATGCAAGTACAACAAGGAAATTATGTAGATGCCGTTGTTCATTCAACTTTTGCTGCATTTATTGGAATGTTAGCTTCTTTTATAGTGTTATTATTTTATTTAAAAAAACAAAATGCATTAGTTGCTGAAAAAATTAAATCACAGCGTGTTGTCCGAAGCAGTGATATTAATACGAAATTATTAATTAAAGATGTGTTAAAAGAAGCAGTTCCTTTTATCGTTATCGGTTCAGGTGTTACTTTATTTAAGCTTGTTGATCAATTTAGTTTTACACATATTATGAAACAAATTACTGATTTTACGAACGATGAAATTGATAGTTTATTTGCGATTTTCAATTTAAATGTTGATAAGTTAACGATGATTGTTATCTCTTTTGCCACATCGATTTCTTTTACAAGTCTACCGTTAGTCACAGAGGCTTATACAAAAAAAGATAAAGAAGGATTATCCAAATTAATCACTGATAACTTGCAGTTATTTATGTTTGTGATGATACCTGCAACGTTAGGATTAATTGCTTTAGCAACCCCTCTTTATACTTTATTTTACGCTTATAGCTCGCTTGGAAGTCGTGTGCTGATTGAAGCCAGTATTGCAGGATTTTTTATTGGCTTGTTTATGTTACTTTCTTTTGTCTTACAAGGTCTTTATCAAAA
>JASLFJ010000113.1 GCA_030150665.1 Enterococcaceae bacterium | reverse complement strand
ATGGTTAAATACTCATTTTCTGGATTAGATAAACTTAAAATTTCTTGAGTATCTTCTGAGTATAAATCTGTTGTATCATTAAAAAACGTTTTGGAATAAATCGTATACGGTTGTGTTGCCAAAATATAACTATATTTTTTTAAAGATACTTCATCTTCAAAATAATATAAATGTGGTAATCGCTCATGTCCTAAACTTACTTTACGATTTAATACCATTTTTTTAGTAATAGCATTATGTAATGATTCATAAATACGCTTACTTGTCTGATCTAATACTACTTCATATATCTTTAAACTAGACTCATCTACTAAATACATAGATTCATCTAATAATGAAAATAAAATTTGATTAAAATAAATTTGCTGTTCATCATTATACGAGGAACTTTTTAAAAATATATTTTGATAATCTTGAAATAAAAATAAATCATTATAACTTAAAATCAACATACCTTCTTGTTGATGTAATGATCGGTATACTTCTTCAGAATTCCTACTCATCAATTGAATATCTTGTATTACACTATCATCAAGAAGACTTTGCAAATTAGAAATAAGACTTTCTTTATTACTGTAAAAAGAAGTTTGATCTTTTCTGTAAATGACAGATGTCGGTAAAAATACATCTTCTGGATTTTTTTCTTGAAAAAGGACATTAGATGATGTATTTTGATCAAAATCTAACATTTTAGGACTCGTCCATATTTTCCATGATAAAAAAATACTGAATAAAATCATAATCATTAATAAATAGCGTATTATATTTATTTTTCTTAATCTTTCTTTCATTCCCACAAATCCTCTTCATATGGTTCATAAGGTAAAGAAATATAAAATGTTGAGCCTTTTCCTTCAATACTTTCAGCCCAAATAGCTCCACCATGTTGTTTTACAACTTCTTTAGAAATTGCAAGGCCTAAACCAGATCCTCCCATCATTCTAGATCTTGCTTTGTCTACTCGATAAAAACGATCAAAAATTTTAGAAAGGTCTCGTTTAGGAATACCTAATCCTTCATCTGAAATACTAATAATCACTTGTTGATGAGTTTCTATCATTCGACATGTAATAGTTCCTCCTTGAGGAGAATATTTTAAGGCATTATTTAAAATATTATCAAAAACTTGAATCATTTTATCAGCATCTAAATCAACCCAAATGGTTCTTTGCGTTATTTCACGTTTAATTTGATATTTGTCTCCATTATTTTTAATCATCATATCAAAACGATCCAGTACAAAATTAAGCATTTCATTTAAGTTGACTAATTCTACTTGTAATAATTTAACATTATTATCAAACCGAGATAATTCAAGTAAATCTGTAATCATACGAATCATACGTTCTGTTTCATCGCGTGTCACTTTTAAAAATTGTGGGGCTACTTCAGGATCTTTCCAGGCCCCTTCTTCCAGTGCTTCTAAATAACTACGCATACTCGTTAGTGGTGTTCTTAGCTCATGAGAGACATTGGATACAAAATCTCGCCGTTCTTGTTCTATTTTTTCTTGCTCTGTAACATCATGAAGTACACAAACAAGGCCTGTAATAAATCCTGATTCTCTTCTAATCAAAGAAAACTCAGCTTTAACAATTAATGAATTATCTTTATGCGTAGAAATATCCAAAACAAGCTCATCTTTTTTTTCTAATAGTTCTCGAATAGATAATGTTTTTTCAATATTTAACACTTCTAAAATAGATTTTCCTAAAGCATGTTCATTACTCGTTCCTAATAACAACAGTGCTGTTTCATTAATCAACGTAATTTTTCCCCGTCGATCTGTTCCAATAACACCATCTGTCATATGAGATAAAACACTATCTAACCGATTGCGTTCAGCTTCCATCGTTGCTTGTGTTTCCTCAATTTTTTCTGATAATTCATTAAAGGTTTCTCCTAATTTACCTAATTCATCTCGTCCATAAACCCGTACTTTTCCAGAATAATCACCATGAGAAATTCTCAATGCCTGTTGTTGCATCTCCCATATAGGTTGTGTAATAGTTCGTGATACAAAAAAAGCAATTAATAGAGCTGCTATCATCGCAATAATTGAAGAAGTAAAAAACACACTAATAATATCACTTACTTCTTGATATTTACTTTCAATATCACTTTTGACATATAAAGTCCCAATTGTCTCGCCCGTATTTGTATAAATAGGTTGAATATTAATATAAACACGTTTACCCGATTTACTATCCCTAACTTCTTCTTTTCTTTGAGTAAATTCATTAAACGAACCATATTCATAAACATTTTTTTTACCAACAATATTTTGTTGGTTCACATCACTTGTTGCAATAACAATACCTTTATCATTAACAACTCTTGCTTCTAAAATATCACTTCTAGAAAAATCAACAAGAATACGACGAATATCCCCATTTGTTTTTTCTGAACTATCTTTAGAAAGTTCATTACTAAGATTCGTTGCTAGTGTTTCAACTTGTACATTATTATTTTTCTCAAATGTTGTAATAATATTATTTTCTAATTCACGAATAAAAATTGCACCAATAATCTCAATAACAACTAATAATAACAAAACAAATACAATTGCAATTTTAAATTGAACCGATTGATAAAATTTAATTTTTTCATTCATACTGACTCTTCCTAATCTTGATCAGGATTTCTCAAATAATAACCTACTCCTCGTCTTGTGACAAGATATTCAGGACTACTTGGATTATCTTCAATTTTTTCTCTAAGTCGACGAACCGTTACATCCACAGTTCGTACATCCCCAAAATAATCATATCCCCAAACCGTTTGTAACAAGTCTTCTCTAGTCATTACTTGTCCTAGATGTTTGGCTAGATGATAAAGCAATTCAAATTCTCGGTGGGTTAACTCAATATTATGATCTCTTTTTGTAATCATATAAGCATCAGGATGAATTTCTAACTCCCCTACGATTAATTCATTATGTTCTTCCTTTTCTTGTGCTATTGCAACAGAGCGCCTTCTTAAATTTGCTTTTACTCGTGCAATCAGTTCTCGATTAGAAAAAGGTTTCGTTACATAATCATCTGCACCTAGTTCTAAGCCTAATACTTTATCAATTTCTGAATCTTTTGCCGTTACCATAATAATAGGCATTTCATGATTTTTCCGAATCTCTCGACATACTTCTAAGCCATCTTTTTTAGGTAGCATCAAATCTAATAAAATAAGATCTGGTTGCTCTTCTTCTGTTTTCTCAATAGCTTCTTCACCATCATAGGCAGTAACTACTTCATAACCTTCTTTTTCTAAATTAAATTTAACAATATCAGAAATAGGTTTTTCATCATCTACCACTAATATTTTTTTCATCTCTATTCCTCCTTTAATCATGACTCTATTATATCATGATTTAAATTTTATAATATTTTTATATACTTAACCTTATAAATTAAGTAATAAAACACAATTTAAAAAAATAAATTGTGTTTTATTACTTAGATTATCTTATTTTAAAATTTAATATAGTCAGAAGAATAATAATAATCACAAAACTAATGAGCCACAATAAATGTCTTCGTTTATTCATCACTAAAACAGCTGCAAATTCTCTTAACAAGGCATTAGGAACATAATAAAAAGTAGTATATGCACCTTTGCCTACAGCTTGTAAGTCTAATCTTTTAGAATAAAGTGCTGCCCTGAAAACATGATATTGACTAGTTACAAATAAAATAGATGCTGTCGTATTTTTTGCTTGTTCAATGATTGACTTAGAATACAATAAGTTTTGATAAGTATTTTTAGACTCTTTCTCTAATATTCCATCTTCAGCAGGCAACCCTATTCCACAGGCAAAATGATACATAGCCTCTGCTTCAGAAATCGTTTCATTACTACCTTGCCCTCCTGAGAAAATCATCTTAATTTGTGGATTTTTTTCTTTAAATATTTGGTAGTATTCATAACCTTTACGAATTCTATTTTGTAATAAAGGTGGTACTTGATCTCCATGAATTAAGCCACTTCCTAAAACAATAATATAATCAGGAGTATGCTTTATTTTTTGAAATCTATATAAAAAACTAGCTGATAAATAATTTAAAAAGGCACAACTAAAATAAAAAATACATAAAGGGATAATGCTTAATAATGACTGCACCCATCCAGGAATACTAGCTTTAGAGATCCATGAAATATATACTACAAACAAACTAAGGCCTATTGCTACTAAAAAAGTTAAGTAATTAGCAAAACTTTTCCCTTCTCTTTTCAGTAAGGTATGACTATTCACAAATAAAAAAATAATAAGGCCATAGATGCCAAATATAAGTAAAAACAAAATAGGAATAAATAAAATAACTAGGAAAATTCCTTTAGAACTATCACTAGCAAATATAGCAAATAATGTAATGAGCCAAGTAAATACTGTAATATTGAACAATAACCCATTAAGTAATCTTCGTGATTCTAACAAAAAACTTCCTAATGTAATAACACTTATCATTACTGTTATGATGATTAATTCATTCATCATATATCATCCTTTATCTCCGTGATTTAATTCATGATATATTGCATAAACATAATTCTTTTTTAAGCCATACTTTTTCGCTACATATTTGATCGCTTCTTTAGAGTTAAACGATGATTCCTGAATTAAATCATCAATATAGGCTTTAATCTGATCAGGTGCTATCTCTTGTATTATTTTTTGATCACTAGCTCCTGATATCATCAATACACACTCACCTTTTAACGTATGATCTTGTAAATAATCATAAATTTCTTGTGTCGTACCTCTAATATATTCTTCATGAATTTTAGTGAGTTCCCGACAAATAACAATCGGCCAATCACTACCTAAACAGTTAAGACAAAGCTCTACGGTCTGTAACATTCTATAAGGTGATTCATAGAAGATAGCTGTTTTCGTATTTGTTTGAATCTCTGCTAATAAGGACTGTTGCTCTTTCAACTTTTTTGGAAAAAATCCATAAAATGTAAAGGGTTGAGGGGCGACTCCAGAAGCAATTAATGCTGTAATTCCGGCACTAGCTCCAGGTAAGGATATAACAGAGATATCTTTTTGTAAACAGCACTGTACTAGCTCATATCCTGGATCACTAATAGAAGGCATACCAGCATCACTTACTTGAGCTATATGATGTCCTTCTTCAAGCAACGCCATTAACTGTGGAAGACGATCTTTTTGATTATGTTGATGAAAACTAATTTGCGGTGTTGTAATACTATAATAATTTAATAATTTTTGCGTTACTCTTGTATCTTCACTTGCAATATAATCGACTTGTTTTAATGTCTCTATTGCACGAAAAGTCATATCTTGTAAATTACCAATCGGTGTTGGAACAAGATATAAAACACCTTCTTTTTGATCTGCAATATGTTTAAAGCTTTTTTGTATATTCACAAAACTACCCCTAACTTAAATATATAAATCTCCATAAATTACATTTTGACAAAAAGCACATTCCTCTTCACTTTCTCTATGAGATCCATAAAATACATTGCATACATGAAACCCTTCTTCATATAATTTTTCTAAATTTAACTTCGATTCTGATAAATGCATTGTAGTCTCTTGAATATCTGCTGTTGGACTTGTCCCTTCTAATTCTAATAAATGATCCCGCAAATGTTTATTTTCAATTTCTAAACGCACATTTTGTTCCATAAGAAGTGCAATTTCTTCTTTTAATTCTGTCACTAGCGTTAAAATATGAGATAAATTATATTCTACCGATGAAAAATGTTCTAACATTTCTTTTTTATCCATAGACAACACCTCTTTTAATATTGTTCACCCATAACAAGCACATATTTAGTATCATGATTATTTTATTAGTATCATGATTATTTTAATTGAAGTTCATCTAATCCGTACTCTAAAGTCAAGTTATTATGTGATAACTTCACATGAATAATTTGTTCTAATATATTTAAAGCACAAACAGTTCCTTTCCCATCAGGTGTAATAACAGAAGTACCTATATCTGGAAGTTTGCTTTTTATTTCAACATAAACATCATTTTCATATTGTAAACAGCACATTAATCGACCACAGACTCCTGATATTTTGTTAGGATTTAATGATAAGTTTTGATCTTTAGCCATTTTAATAGATACTGGCACAAAATTACCTAAAAACGAACTACAACATAAAATACGACCACAAGGCCCGATTCCTCCTAAAATTTGAGCTTCATCTCTAACACCAATTTGTCTTAACTCAATTCTTGTTTTAAAAATAGAAGCTAAATCACGTACTAAGGATCTAAAATCAATACGTTGTTCTGCTGTAAAATAAAAAATGAGTTTTTTACGATCTAAAGTATAAAAACTGCATACTAGTTTCATATCTAAATCATGCTTTTGTATTTTTTCTTGTGCTACTAAAAATGTATGTTCTGCATCTTTTTGATTTTGATCATGTTGTTTTAAGTCATCATCTGTGGCAATACGTAATATTTCTGGAAGCTGTTCGATAAATTCTTGAGTTAATGTTTGATGTTTAGAAGTCGTAATTACTTTACTTAGATAAATGGAGTCTTTTAAAGAAACAACAACATAATCATCTTTTTGATAATGATCCAGATCTTTATTTATTTTAAAATAATAAATTATCTCAGAATAAGGCACTTTAACACCTACAACATGAGTCATATTTCTAAACTCCTTACTTGATTCATTAATAATCAAAATATTATGTTATTTATATTACCTCACCAAGAAAGTACAATATAATCACATAAGTTTGGAAAAGTTACATGAGATTTCCATTTTTGATAAGCATCCGTCAATACTAGTAATCTTCTCTGGTATACAGATAATTCTGCTGGCCTTTTTTCAATTTTGTTTAACATAATATAGCGATAAAGATAAATTAATACATCAAAGAAGAATTGCTGCTGGTCTTTTTCTTTGAAACGTTCCAACAACTCTTTTTGACTATAAAGTAGTGCATCTAAACAGCGCTCTTGAAGCAACAACTGCAACCAAGCATCAATATGTACAATCCCCTCTTGTGCCCACTGATTTTGTTTTACAGTATATAAAATCGTATCAATTCTAGGGTGAGCATATTTTAACAATGCCTGTAATTCTTTAGAAAAATCAAAAGTACTTAAATCATCATCTTGTAAAGCATATGGACGACACGTAATCATTTGACATCTAGATTGAATGGTTGGCAATAACTGCTCTCCATAAACAGCTGTTAATAAAATCATCGTATTTTTAGGAGGATGCTCTAAAAACTTTAATAATGTATTGGCTGCACTATTAGTTAGTTGTATCGCATCTTGAATAAGACAAATTTTATAGTTTTGATAAAAACTTTTTAATTGTAAATAAGTTAACGCATCTCTGACTTGATTGACTTTAATGACTTTCTTTTCAGGTCTAATCCAATAAACATCGGGCACATCTCCAGCTATTATCCGATCATAAAGTTTTTGATCAAACTGTCCCTGATTTAATATAATACTTGCCCAAATGACTGATAACTCCGTTAAATCTTCCAAAGAGGTACCTTCTAAAATATACGCATGACTTAAACGTTTTTTTTGAACGAGTTCTTTAAACAACATAATTTCTGAAGGGTAACGTGTTTTAGCGTCTATAATTTGATTACTCATCTTATCTATCTTTCTTCAGTTAAAAAATATTTTGGAAAATAATTTTTAATCGTCAAAAAACACTGTTCAACAACATAATCTAAAGAATTTCTAGCATCAATTTGGACAATACGATTTGGATACTCTTCAGCTAATTTTAAATATCCGTGGCGTACTCTTTGATGAAAGCCTATGTCTTCTTGTTCAAATCGGTCCATAGTTCGTTTATAATCTTGACGAATACGCTGTAGTCCTGTATCTGAATCTACATCTAAATAAAGTGTTAAATCTGGCATATAATTTCCAATCGCAAATTCATTAATTTCTGCTACATAATCCATGCCTAATCGTCTTCCAGCACCTTGATATGCTAATGAGCTATCTACATAACGATCACATAAAACAAAATATCCTTGTTCAACAGCAGGTTCAATTTTATATATTAAATGCTCTCTTCGAGCAGCAGCATATAATAATGACTCTGTTACAGCATCCATACCTTCAGAAGTACTGTGTAAAATTAAATTACGAATTGCCTCAGCCGTAGGAACCCCGCCTGGTTCTCTTGTGACAAGCAAAGGAATATTTAATTCAAATTGTAATAACGGAGTTAACTCTTTTAATACACTAGTTTTTCCGGCACCATCAGGTCCTTCAATAGTCACAAATAATCCTTCCATCAATATACTTACTTCCTTTCTATTATAATTCTCTACGTCCTTCAATCGCTTTTGACAATGTTAACTCATCTGCATACTCAATATCACTTCCTGCAGCCAGTCCGTAAGCTAAGCGTGTTACTTTAATTCCTGAAGGTTTAATTAAATGCGATAAATAAGAAGCAGTTGCTTCCCCTTCTACCGTAGCATTCATCGCTAAAATCACTTCTTGAACAGGTTCTTGCTGTAACCTTTGAATTAGCGTTTTAATATTTAAATCCTCAGGACCTGTACCATCCATAGGAGATAAAACTCCATGAAGCACATGATATAACCCTTGATATTCTCGCATATTTTCAATAGGTAAAATATCTTTAGATGACTCGACAACTAATATTGTTTTATGACTTCTTGATTGATCTTGACAAATATCACATATAGATTCTGTTGATAAATTGCCACAGATCGAACAATACATCAAATCTTTTTTTACACTGATCAACGCTTTTGCAAATTCTTGAACATCTTCTTCAGACATCTCTAGTGTATAAAAAGCTAATCGTGTTGCTGTTTTACGCCCAATTGTTGGTAATTTCATATACTGCTCGATTAATTGTGCAATCGGTGCCGGATAAAACATAAAAATTCCTCTCTTTCTAAAAAAACAGGAAGAAATTCTTCCTGCTTTGCTTAAAGCCCTGGAATTCCTAGGCCTTGTGTATACTTACCTAATGTTTTTTCTGTAGCCTCATCAATACGATTTAAAGCATCATTTACAGCAAGTAAAATAACATCCTCTAACACTTCTTTATGTTCAACATCTAATAAAGTACTATCAATATCAATACTTTGCATTGTTTTATCTCCTGTAAATGTCACTTTAACTAAATCATTATTAGCACTTCCTGTAAATATTTGTTGATGTAATGCTTCTTGGGCACTTGCCATTTCTTTTTGTAATTTTTGCATTTGTTTCATCATACCTTGCATATTTCCCATACCACGCATCATATAACTCATTCCTTTCTATATACATTTATTATTTATCATATCATAGATTAGATCTTCAATACATAAATTAAGATTGTTTGTTTAAGTCATGAATAACTTGAACTTTATCTTCACCAAAATATTGAATTGCCTCTTGAATAATAGGCATATGATCACTATCTGTAGATAATTGTTCCTGCTGTTGGACCTCTTCTTTTACTTGAGATTGACTAGAGTGTCGTTGTCGTCTTATCTGTGCTAAATATTCTTGTCTCCACTGCAACCAAACCTCTTTCGGTAATGTATAAAATTCATAATAAGTACCCAATAATTGTCGTGTTACTTCAGATAAAGCAGCTAGTAAAGTCTCATCTTTAGCTACTTTTTGGCATAACATTTCATATTCAAAACTTAAAATAGCTTGATGATCATTAGCAGCAACAATACCACTTGCTTTAAGCATCGCTCTTTGCGGTACAGTCAGCTGATCTAAAATATAATCCCAACGATCTTGAAACTCTGTAAGATAAGATCGCTTTGCTGAAGATAATAACTCAAAGATTGCTGATTTATTCGTTTGATTAGAAGATAGTGACGGTGATTCTTGTTGATTATCTTGTAATAAATTCAGTAATCCTTGATGATCTTGTCCTAAGTTTTGTTCTAACTGATGAACTTGATCTGTAAGGATTGCAACTTTTTCTAAAAGTTCATTGATGACCTGTTCTTGATGATCCAGCTGTTTATCTTGAATCAGTACTGTTGATTTTTTTGAAAACAGGGCTATTAATTCACTCGTTACAATATCTAAATAAACATCTGGATAAGGAGACTGTTTTGCTTCTTGTCTTAGTTGGTCAATACATCGTAATGCTTGCTGAAGTTGTTCTGTTGTCATCTCAGATAATCCGTCAAAATCATCCCTTTGAATATCTTCTTGTATATCAGAAACATATTCAGGAACTTCTTTTACTTTAATGAGTTGACTTAAGACTAACAATAATTGATCTAATATGTGAATCGGTGTTTTTCCTAAGTTCATTGTTTCCTGAAGAAGATAAATAGCTTGCACAAATTCTTGATGAAGACAATAATTCATATAGTCCAGTAGTGTCTGATTAGAAACTATCCCTGTAACTTCTAATACACTGTCTTCACTAATACAATCTCTCTGATAAGACCAAACCTGATCTAACAAACTTAATGCATCTCTCATACTCCCTTGGGATAAACGAGCAATATGTTGTAATGCGCGTTCTTCAAACAATACTTCATAAGATTCAAGGATTACTTTTAAATGTTCAATAATTCTTATTATTGGAATAGGTTTAAAAATAAAACGCTGAGTTCTAGATAAGATTGTTGCTGGAATTTTTTGTTCCTCAGTAGTCGCTAAAATAAAAATAACATGTTCTGGAGGTTCTTCTAAAGTTTTTAATAATGCATTAAAAGCGCCCATAGATAACATATGAACTTCATCAATAATATACACCTTATAAGTCACTTCTGTCGGTGCATAATTCACATTTTCACGAATCATTCTTATTTCATCAACACCATTATTACTTGCAGCATCTAATTCAATAATATCACTACAGCGTCCTTCAGTAATGGATACACAATGTTCACACTGATTACAAGGTTCTCCATCGTGACTGTTAAGACAATTAATAGCTTTCGCAAATACTTTAGCTGTACTGGTCTTTCCTGTACCATGAGCACCAGAAAATAAATATGCATGAGCCGGTGTTTTTTGGGCAACTGCATTTTTTAATGTCTGCGTAATCACTTCTTGACCTACAATATCTTTAAATGTTTGTGAACGCCATACACGATATAAAGCTTGATAACTCATTAAATCCCCCATCTTCTTTTCTAATCCATCACATTAATTTTGAGCAGCAGCTTCAATAAAGGCTTTAAATAATTTCTGTGGACGATTTGGACGTGATGTAAATTCTGGATGAAATTGTGCAGCTAAAAAGAATTTTTTCTCAGGAAGCTCTATAATTTCTACTAAACGCTGATCTGGAGAAAGTCCTGAAAAGACTAAACCATGTTCAGCTAATAAACTACGATAATCATTATTAAATTCATAACGATGACGGTGACGTTCTTCAATTAATAACTCATGATCATACGCTTCTGCTGCACGACTTCCAGGTTTTAATTGACAAGGATAAGCACCTAGGCGAAGAGTGCCTCCAAGATCTTCGATATCACGCTGATCTAACATTAAATCAATAATAGGATGTTTTACATTAGGGTGATGTTCTGCAGATCCTGCATCTTCTAAACCAACAACATTTCTAGCAAACTCAACACAAGCTAACTGCATTCCTAGACAAATACCTAAAAATGGAATATCTTGCTCTCTGGCATATTGAATTGCATACATCTTACCTTCTAATCCTCGATCACCAAAACCGCCCGGAACTAAAATTCCATCACATTCTTTTAATAATTCATGAACATTTTCCTGAGTAACCTGTTCTGAATCAATCCATTGAATATGAATAGAAGCATCAACTGTAAATCCTGCATGTTTTAATGCTTCCACTACAGATAAATAAGCATCTGGTAGTGAAACATATTTACCAACAAGTCCAATGGTAAGCTCTTTACTTAAAGATAATACTTTTTGTTCTAATTTTTGCCAATCTGTCATATCTGCAACAGGAGCATCAATCTGTAGATGATCACAGACAATTTGATCCATCCCTTGTTGTTGTAAGGCAAGAGGAATAGAATAAAGCGTTTCAACATCTCTTGATTCAATCACTGCTTTTGGATCTACATCACAAAATAAAGCCAATTTTTCTTTAATTTGATCTGAAACAGGCTGTTCTGTTCTTAATACTAAAATATTAGGTTGAATACCTAAACTTCTTAATTCTTTAACACTGTGCTGTGTAGGTTTTGTTTTCATCTCACCTGCTGCTTTTAAGTATGGAATTAACGTTGTATGAATATACATTACATTTTCACTGCCAACATCGGACTTCATTTGTCGAAGCGCTTCTAAAAAAGGAAGGGATTCAATATCTCCAACAGTCCCTCCTACCTCTGTAATAATAATATCTGCATCAGTTAATGTTGCAGCACGCATAATTTTTTCTTTAATCATATTAGTAATATGAGGAATAACTTGTACTGTTGCACCTAAATATGCACCTTTTCGCTCTTTACGTAATACTTCTTCATAAATTTTTCCTGTTGTAACATTTGAATATCTATTTAAATTAATATCAATAAAACGCTCATAGTGTCCTAAATCTAGATCTGTTTCTGCACCATCTTCGGTAACAAAAACTTCACCATGTTGATAAGGACTCATCGTTCCTGGATCCACATTAATATAAGGATCGAATTTTTGAATAGTTACTTTTAACCCTCTATTTTTTAACAGTCGACCAAGTGATGCAGCGACAATTCCTTTCCCAATTGATGAAACAACACCACCCGTTACAAAAATATATTTTGTCATATGTAGATCCTCCTTTAAATGCTGTATACTAAAAATAAAAAAACCTATTCATTATTTTATAAAAACGAATAGGGAACAATGCTATATTCATATCAATTTTTACCTTATTAAAGGTGCCCTTATAAAATCATACCTATATTTTAAAATGGGGTCAAGTTTTTTTCATAAAATCTCATCTGAAAGTATAGAAAACATATTACTATACTTTTTTTCTTATCATCACTTATAATAAGCTTATATCCCGTAACACTTGATAGGAGGAATAATGATGTCACATGTACTGATTATAAGATCTCACCCGTTACCTAAGCAATCAACAACAATGAAAGTACTAGATACATTTTTAACCATTTATAAAAAGCACCATCCTAAAGACACCTATACAGATATTAATGTTTATAAAGAACCTATACCAGAACTTGATGACACTATCTTAATGGGTTGGCAAGAATTAAGTTCCGGAGTATCCTTTGACCAACTTCCTAAACACACACAAGAAACGTTAACGCAATTTAATCACTATACTGAGCAATTTTTAAATGCTGATAAAATTATTATCGCAAACCCTTTATGGAATATGGCACCACAAACCCGACTAAAAGCATGGCTTGATACCATTAATGTGGCTGGAAAAACATTTAAATATACTGATTATGGCCCTGTTCCATTAACGGAAG
>JASLFJ010000097.1 GCA_030150665.1 Enterococcaceae bacterium | reverse complement strand
AACAGGAATTTGATGTTCTTTAATAAAGTTTTCTAAAGTAGCTAGTTGTTGAGGGGAAGGTTCTTGTTCACCATCTGCTCCTGTAATTGATTTTTGGGTGAGCTGATATCTATGAGCTAAATAGCCAAAAGCAGCATGTTGGGTAACAAAAGTCCGTTCTGTAGCATCGTTAAAGGCAGATTCAAAAGCTTGATTTAGGCGATTTAGATCTTCAATATAATGCTCTTTATTGTCTTTAAGTTGGGATTGCTCCTCATCTGAGAGAACTGTTTTTAATCCTTGGAAAATATTTTCTACTTCTTGCTGAGCTGATACAGGATCTAGCCAGATATGAGGATCCGTATGTTCGCTATCTTTATTTTCTAAAAGTGGGATACCTTGGCTTGCTTGAATCACAACCGGTTTATCGGTATCCATTTGTTCAAGAACACGGCTCACCCAAGATTCCATATGTGGATCATTATAAATAAACACGTCTGCATCTTGAATTTTAGCAATATCTTTAGCGCTAGGTTCATAATCATGAGGTTCTACAGATCCTGTAATGAGAGTATCAACAGTAATATGATCTAGATCATGAACAAGTGCTTGTGTAAATTGTTCCATTGGAAAAAAGGTAGTGACTACAGAAATTGTAGCTTCTTTTTCATTTGTCTCAGGTGCAGTGTTACGACATGCCGTCATAACAATAAGACATAAGCTATAGATCAGTAGCTGAATCATTAATTTTGGTCGTCGTATTTTAGGCATGATGAAACTCCTTTTTTATTTTATTAATCTTTTGGATTATAGCGAACTTTAGAAAAGAAGTCAATTAACGCATAATCCGTAGAGATATTAAAGACAAATTGATTAAAGTTTAGTAAAATAAAGCTATATGTTTAAAGAAAGGATGCTTAAGATCATGCCAATGATAGCCTCTATTGTTGTATTGTCTGGAACGTATGCTACGGCACATACGACTTATGATTATTTAGTACCAAAAGCGTATTGTTTAGAACTTGAAGTTGGCATGCGTGTAGCCATTCCTTTTGGACGTGGAAATAAACTACTAACAGGATTAGTAATCGCTTTATCAGAATCAAAAGATTTAGAGCGATCTTCAAAAAAATTAAAAGCAATCGCATATCCGTTAGATATTACGCCAACACTTTCTAGAGAACTGATCGATCTAGCACACTGTATGCCAGAGCTTACCTTTGCTTATTTAAGTGCTTGTGTGGAAGTGATGATTCCTAATGTATTAAAGTCAGAAAGTCGTAAAGTGATTCAACCGACACCGCATTGTTCATCATCTCTAAAACAACAATGGTTTTCAGTCAGTCCAACTTTAGATTGGCAAGAGGCAGTGAATAAGGCTCCTTTGCATTATTGGAAAAAATTAGAAGATGAAGCGATGATTGAGATTAGATATCAGATGAAACAAAAACGCTATCAAAAAGAGGTGTGGATGTGGTATCCTGCTTATGATTTAGATGCATATCAAGAAATATTATCTCAAATCTCTTCACGTGCAAAACAACAACAAGCATTAATGCATTATATTCAAACCCATTATGATCAAACATGGCAAAGGATTCAAACATCTAATATTAGTGTGTCTGTTTGGAAAAGAGCACAGGAGTTAGGATGGATTCAGTTAAAAAAACAATCCGTTTACCGAGATCCGTTATCGCATATTATGCCAGCTCGTACAGAGCCTTTATCGTTAAATAAAGAACAAAGGAGTGCATTAACAGAAATTAAAGACAGTATCAGTCCTAGTACGTACACCACTTTTTTATTAGAAGGCATTACGGGAAGTGGAAAAACAGAAGTTTATTTACAGGCGATTTTGGCCGTATTAGAAAAAGGACAGAAGGCACTTTTATTAGTGCCTGAAATAGGACTAACACCACAGATGATTACACGTGTGAAAAGTCGGTTTGATCGGGTAGCAGTGTGGCATAGTGGACTTAATGATGGGGAAAAATATGATACATGGCAAAGAATTCAAAAAGGAGAGATTGATGTTGTTGTAGGTGTGCGCTCTGCAATCTTTTTACCTATGGAACATTTAGGAATTATTATTTTAGATGAAGAGCATGATGCAAGTTATAAACAAGATGATCTTCCTAGATATCATGCAAGAGATATTGCCCTTTGGCGTGCTAAGTATCATCAAATTCCATTAATATTAGGTAGTGCAACCCCTTCTTTAGAAACAAAAGCACGAGCTGAAAAAGGACTTTATAAACCTCTTTATTTAACGCAAAGAGCACATTCATGTGCTTACTTACCACAAACGGAATTGATTGATTTAAAACAGGTGGATGTAGTAGATGAAGCACCGATGTTTTCGCTACCTTTAATGCAACAGATGATCGATACTTTAGACAAACAAGAACAGATGATCTTATTGATCAATCGGCGTGGTTCTGCCCAGTTTATGCAGTGTAGATCTTGTGGTACGGTACTGCATTGTCCGCACTGTAGTATTTCTCTTACTGTTCATGAAGCGACGCAGGAGCTGAAGTGTCATTACTGTACGTATCATTATCCTATACCTAAAGCATGTCCGTTTTGTCATCAGCCACATCTTAGAACTTATGGATTAGGTACACAAAAAGTAGAACAAGCATTGACAACACTATTTCCGAATGAAACTATTTTGCGAATGGATGTGGATACGATGCGAAAAAAACATGCTTATGAACAAGTATTATCTGCCTTTGAGGCACAAGAAGCATCGATTTTAATTGGTACGCAAATGGTCGCAAAAGGCCTTGATTTTCCCAATGTGACTTTAGTAGGTGTATTAAATGCGGATACCAGTTTATATTTACCCGATTTTAGAGCCAGTGAACGAACATTTCAATTGATCACTCAAGTAAGTGGTCGTGCAGGTCGGGCGAATAAAAAGGGAACTGTGATGATTCAAACTTATCATCCAGAACATTATGCTATTCAAGCTGCTAAAGATCATGATTATTCACGTTTCTTTAAAGAAGAAATGTATTGGCGTCATATTGGTGGATATGCTCCTTATTATTATCTTGTGCAGTGTCATTTTAGTCATCCTAATGAGCGAGAAGTCGCTCGGTGGAGTTATAAAGCGACTCATCTATTGAAAGAAGATTTAGATGAACAAAGTATTTTATTAGGACCTTCTCCTGCAGGAATTACAAAACGACAAGACCGATATTATTATCAGTGTTTAATCAAATATAAAAAAGAACCGCATTTATGGAAAAGATTACAAGCAGTTGATCAATATTTAAAAGAACATGCCCCTAAAGGGTTTTATTTTAGTATTGATAAAGATCCACTATATTTTATTTAAAAAAGGAGTTAACGACAATGAAAGATCGAGTATTATTTATGGGGACTCCAGACTTTGCAGTGCCTAGTCTTAAAGCGTTGATTGAAGATCCAAATTATGAGGTGATCGGCGTTGTTACGCAACCGGATCGTCCGTTTGGTAGAAAAAAACAGTTACGCATGTCTCCTGTTAAAGAAGTTGCTTTAGCTTATGAAATTCCTGTTTATCAGCCAGAACAGATTAAATCAGCATGTGCGGTTGATGAGCTGACTGAACTGCATTATGATTGGTTAATTACAGCCGCTTATGGACAAATTATTCCAGAATCCGTATTAAAGCACGCTCATTATCAGGCGGTCAATGTACATGGCTCTTTACTTCCTAAATATAGAGGAGGAGCTCCTGTACAATATGCGATTCGTTTAGGGGATAAAGAAACTGGGGTGACTATTATGGAGATGATTAGTCAGATGGATGCTGGGAAAATTTATACACAAGTTACTACTCCAATTTCAAAAACAGATACAACAGGAAGTGTGCTTGAAAGGCTCAGCCATTTAGGTGCGGAGGCTTTAATTGAAGCACTACCTAAAATTAAAGATGGAACTTATCCAGGAATACATCAAGATGAATCACAAGTGACTTTTGCACCTAATATTAAGCGTGAAGAAGAACAGATTCACTGGAATCATACTGCAGAAGAGATTGATTGTCTCATCCGAAGTCTTTATCCTGCTCCTGGAGCTTATACTTATTTAAATGAAGATCGATTAAAAATTTGGCAAGCTCACGCTATAGATGAAACAACAGAACAATTACCAGGAACGATTATCTACTGTGAAGAGGAACAATTATGGGTTGCAGCAGGATCTGGCAGTGTTTTATCTATTGTTGCATTACAACTTGCGGGGAAAAAGCGGCAGAGCGTTGCAGCGTTTTTAAAAGGAAATCATATCACTTGTGGAATGCATTTGGGGTTAGATCATGAGTAGAAAAAAAATGAAACACAGTCACAGTGCTCGCGTTCAAAGCTTACTGATCCTTGAAGATATTGCAAATCATCAAAGTTATCCAAATCAAGCCATTCAAAATGTGATTCAAGCTCAAGTATTATCTTCAGTGGATCAACGTTTTATGGTTGAATTGGTATACGGGACATTAAGCAGACAGATCACGCTTGATGCGGTACTAGATCAGTGGATTAAAAAACCTCAAAAAGTAGATGTATGGACGAGATGCTTACTTCGTTTATCTCTTTATCAATTGATGTATTTAGATAAAATTCCTAATTACAGCGTTGTTAATGAAGCTGTAAAGATTGCTAAGCGATATCGCCATGAAGGGGTTGCTCGGTTTGTAAATGGGGTGCTTCGTCAAATTTTAAGGCAAGATCAG
>JASLFJ010000086.1 GCA_030150665.1 Enterococcaceae bacterium | reverse complement strand
CAAGAAATAGACCAAGACCCTATTCATATCCTAATCAGATATTCCCCGAAATGGAGTATTCTTGAAATCGTTAGATGATTGAAGCAACTCACAACTTATCGAATGCGTTAAAAGCATAACAAATATCTTTCTCAGCATTTTTGGAAAGAACGAACCTTTTGGAGTGATGGATATTTTTCTTGCAGTATTAGAAATGTAAGCAAAGAGATGATCCTAAAATCTATTCAAGAACAAGGTCGTTAGGGCTTACATTCCCTAGCCTAAAGGCGTAGAGGTTTTACGCCCATCTTATAAAAAAGGCTGACAAGTGTTTACTTGTCAGCCTTCTTTTTTATTATTTTAATGCTTCAACATCACGAGCAATCATTAATTCTTCATCAGTTGGAATTAATAATACACTTACTTTTGAATCATCAGTTGAAATAATACGCTCTTCACCACGTACATTATTTTTCTCTGGATCAATACGGCATCCAAACCAAGAAATGCCATCAATAATGCGTTGACGCATATTAATATCATTTTCTCCAATTCCAGCAGTAAATACAATCGCATCTACACCATTTAATACAGCAACATAACTTCCAATATATTTTTGAACACGATTTGCAAAAATATCTAAAGCAAGTTGTGCACGTGGATCTTCTGAAAACTCTAAATCACGCATATCACTAGAAATTCCTGATAATCCTAATAATCCTGATTTTTTATTTAAAATTTCAACCATATCATTAATATCAGTTAATCCTAATTTATTCATTAAAAATGGTAAAATAGACGCATCAATATCACCAGAACGTGTACCCATAGTTACTCCTGCTAACGGTGTAAAGCCCATTGATGTATCTACAGACTCACCATTTTCAATAGCTGTTACAGAGGCACCATTTCCTAAATGACATGTAATAATTTTTAATTCCTCAACAGGTTTACCTAACATTTCAGCTGCACGATGTGCAACATAACGATGACTTGTTCCATGTGCACCATATTTACGTGCTTGAAACTCATCATAATACTCCATTGGAATACTGTACAAATAATTTACAGGAGGCATTGTTGTATGGAAAGAGGTATCAAACACCCCAACATTGACTGCATGTGGTAATAATTTTTGGAATACACGGATTACTTTTGCTTCTGCTGGGTTATGTAGCGGTGCAAATTCAGCTAATTCTTCAATTTGTGCTAATTCTTTATCACCAATGACTGCAGATTCTTTAAAATACTCTCCACCAGCTACAACACGATGTCCTGCACCTGTAATTTCATCAAAAGATTCAATAATATTTAATGCTTGAAGTTGTTCTAAAAGCTTGTCTACAGCAATTTCATGATTATCAATATCTAAAATCTCTTCATACTTTTCACCATCACCATATTTAATGGTGAAAATAGAATCAGGTAAACCAATACGTTCTACAATTCCTTTCGCAATTACTTCTTCTTCTGGCATATTATATAATTGCCATTTTAAACTTGAACTTCCTGCATTAATCGCAATTGTTTTTGTCATCATTAATTCTCTCCAATCTTTTATTTTTCTACTTCTTGTCTTAAGTGTTGCAGCTGTTTTAAAAACTGTGCCATTGCTGGTTTATTTTTAAATTCTGGACAAGAAGTGATAAACACTTTTTCTACAGGATGCGTTTTAGGCCCTTTATTTTGAAGTATCATAATGCTTTTTTTCGCATTTTGCTTTTTAAATAAGTTTTCTGGCAGATGAATCATCGCTTGAAAATAAACATCTGCCTTCAGCCACTGCATCAATTGCTTACTTTGTGATGATGAAAAAAGATGTTCCGGTACTAAAAAAAATGCTGTTCCTGATGGCTTTAACATATGCATTGTCTTTTCCATTAATAAATGATGTGCATACGTTAACTCTTCAGCAGTTGCAACCTTATACTCTTGAACATGATCATTGTGAGCATAATAACCAATAGGTAAATCAGCAATTGCAATATCTAGCTGGGATAACTCAGATGTAGGATATGTTAACGTATCAGCTACTATATAGGTTCCATCTAAGTTCATTAACTCATTTTGCGCGTAAGCAAGATCAACTAATAATTCATCTTGATCAATACCATAACTATAAATCGACGGGTAACCAGCCTCTTTTAAATAGTTAATCACTGTAAATAATAAGTTCCCGGTCCCAACGACTGGGTCTAATAAAGTTAATGAAGTTTTTTTATAAGACTCTGTAAATAATTCTACTAAATATGCCATTAAAAAACCAATACTGTCTGGTGTCATATGATGATTAACAGCAATTTGGTCTGTTTTAAGACCAGAAAGTAACAGTAACTGATAAAGCTGCCGCTTAAGTTCTGCCTCCTCTGTCCATGTAGTTAATGTATATAAAGCAGATCCAGCCTCAATATGTTGTTGAGATATTCCTTCATGTAATAATAGTTCTAATTGTTCATAATAACTTTTGGATGTAATCTTCATTTGATCTTTTATATATTGATCGATTTCACTAAATACTGACTCCATAGAGATATAACTCACAACATTCATCTTCTTTCAATCAAAAATTAATCACTTTAAAAGAAATACCGGATTTATTCTAACGAAAAAACGATAATATTTCAAGTTATTTATTGATAATATGCTTTGTTAACTTTCTTTTGTACGAAATAACCGTGCAAAATCAATACGTTTGTTAAGATAATACATAACAGGTGCAGAAATGCTCATAACAATAAGTTCACTTAATGCCGTTGTACCATAGGTTAGCCAAAAAGGTAGCTCAATCATTATATGTAGCATATACGCAATGAGTGCCATACTGATTGTAAAAAAGAATGTGTTATACACGAGTAAACGTGAAATTTTCATGTGTGGATAATGATCTTTAATCCAAACAGTGGCTGTTAGTGCAAGATAAGTTTGTAATCCTCCAAAAAACACATCAACAATGCCAAATTCAGAAAATAAAATATTGTATAAAATAACACCAGAGACTACGCCCCAACGAAATTTCCTTTGAAATACAACTAAATGATTTAAACTCTCTGAAATACGAAACTGAATAGGTCCTTGTGCAACTGGAGTTACAATAATTGTTACCGCTAGATAAAGTGCTGCAACAATCCCATTTGCAACAAAATCTCTTATCGTACTTTTTTCCTTTTTCATGTAAATGATCTCCCTCCGAGTTTTGTTATCCCAGGATGGTTGATGAACTGGGGTAGTTTTTTAACTACAAAATTGATTATAGCATGTCTTTTTATATAAAAGTATAGTTATTTAAAAATATCTCAATGAAACTGTTTATAAAGATCTTTAGCTACTTGTTTTGGCAATCCTAATTGCTCAAATTCTTGTTGTGAAGCACTTTTGATGCGATCTAACGTTTTAAAATGTTTTAATAATAACTGTTTTCTTTTAGGCCCTATTCCTGGAATTTGATCTAGTATTGAAGTAAACTGAGTTTTTTGTGAAGTTTGCCTATGAAAATTCACAACAAATCGATGCACTTCATTTTGAATCTTTTCTAAAAATAAAAAAAGTGCACTTTTTTTATCTAAATATAAAGGAACTACTGGATTACCAAATACAAAATGATCTGTACGATGTCGATCATTTTTAACACTACCTAAAACAGGAATCTTTAATCCTAACTGTTCTTCTAAAACTTCTTGCACAACACGTAATTGCCCTACTCCACCATCAACAATAATTAAATCTGGCAAAGGTTCATTATTTTTTAACTGATGACTGTATCTTCGGTAAACAACTTCACGCATTGCTTGATAATCATCTCCTGAAGATACTGTTTTTAAATGATATTTTCTATAATGTTGTTTTACAGGTTTTCCATCAATAAATACAACAACACCAGATACAGGAGCGCTTCCTGAAAAATGGGCATTATCAAAAGCTTCAATACGCTTTATCTTTTTAATATTAAGTTTTTTCGCCAAATCCGCTACAGCACCTTCTGTACGCTGAAAAACGCGTTGTTCTAATAATAACTCTTCTTCTAACAATACCTTAGCATTTTCTTCAGCTAAAGATAATAATTCATACTTTTTCCCTTGTTTTGGAAATTTTAATTTCTCATTTAAAAAATCTGGTAGCCATAATGATTGAAACTGCTCACTTAAAATAATTTCTTCAGGGAGTAAATAATTTTTTTGTTGATAAAATTGAGATAAATATTGCTGTAATGCATCATTTAATGAATCAATATAAGGTGTAATATATGTGTCTCTATCAATTAATTTTCCTTGTCTAATCATAAAGATTTGAATACTTAACATCCCATGTTGACTATAAATACCAACAACATCTCTATTTTTCAAATCCAAATCAATCACTTTTTGTTGTTCATCT
>JASLFJ010000056.1 GCA_030150665.1 Enterococcaceae bacterium | reverse complement strand
GTAATTTAAAGGCTATTGAAAAGACTTCATCTAATCAGCAGAGGTATAAAAAGACAATTGATAAGTTTTAACTATCTTTTGTGAAATTAAAAAAATTATAAATATGTTGAGTAGAAGCAAAAGATTTGGCTTGGAATTTTTACAGCAGTGAATCGATAAAAGGAGCATGCTTGATGGTAGATAATATTATTAAATCAGTAGCAGAGAAATTATCCTCTCTGTCTTATATAGAAGGTATTGTTTTAGGTGGTTCACGTGCAAGGGGCACCCATACAGAGGATTCGGATATAGATATCGGCATCTATTACAATTCAGAATCATTTGACATAAATACTATTAATCAATTCGCTACAAAGCTGGATGATGAGCATAGAAATAACCTTGTTGTACCTCCCGGAGCATGGGGTGATTGGATTAATGGCGGCGGATGGTTAGTCATAAACGGGTATCATGTGGATTTAATTTTACGTGATATTAAACGTGTGGAACAAATAATGAAAGATACAGAGCACGGAATTGTTACTGCCAATTATCAGACTGGGCATCCCCATGGTTATATTAGTGCAATGTATCGAGGAGAATTAGCGATTAGCAAAATACTATATGCTAAGAATGAAAGCTTATGCGAATTAAAAAAACAGGCAGAAACTTATCCCAATGCTTTGCAGAAAAGTTTAGTTAACTTTTTTATGTTTGAAGCAGGGTTCTCTTTAATGTTTGTAAAAGCAAATTCGGGAACAGACGATAAATATTATATTGCGGGTCATGTTTTTCGTATAGTTTCATGTTTAAATCAAGTGTTATTTGCATGTAATAATGCTTATTGTATCAACGAAAAGAAAGCTATAAAACTGCTTGAAACTTTTGAACATAAACCTGAAAAATATACCGAGAAGGTAAATCATATTTTTGAAGTACTCGGTATCTCACTTTTTGAATGCTACGACATGACCGAGAAGCTTTATAATGAAGTGAATGAAATTGTATCGGAGATAAATAACTTTTTAAACGAGGAGAGTTCAGATGAAAGAAAACAAATATGATGATAATATATTTTTTCAAAAATACAGTCAAATGAGTCGCTCGCAGAAAGGACTGGCTGGTGCGGGAGAATGGGAGACTTTGAAAAAGATGCTACCTGATTTTAAGGGTAAGCGTGTGCTTGATTTAGGATGCGGCTATGGATGGCACTGTATATATGCGATGGAAAACGGTGCTTCCTCTGTAGTAGGTGTTGATATTTCTCATAAAATGCTCGAAGTAGCAAAAGGAAAAACCCATTTTCCACAGATTGAATATGAATGCTGTGCCATAGAAGATGTGGATTTCCCAGAGGAGAGCTTTGATGTAATACTAAGTTCGCTTGCGTTTCATTATGTAGCAGACTATGAGAATTTAATAAAAAAGATATATAGGATGCTGAAGGCTGGTGGCAATTTAGTTTTTACAGTTGAACATCCTGTTTTTACTGCTCATGGAACACAAGACTGGTATTATAACGAAAAAGGAGAAATACTGCATTTCCCGGTGGACAATTATTATTATGAGGGCAAACGGACAGCTATGTTTTTGGAAGAAAAGGTTACAAAATATCATAGAACACTGACCACATATCTAAATACACTGCTTTCAAATAGTTTTATAATAAATCAGATTGTGGAGCCACAGCCGCCAGAGAACATGATGGATATTCCGGGGATGGCGGATGAAATGCGACGCCCAATGATGCTGATTGTATCGGCAAAAAAGAAGATGTAATAATATAGAAAAAATAAACGAGGAGTATGTAAATGAGATCAGAAAAAGAAATGATGGATTTAGTACTTTCTTTAGCAGAACAGGATGAACGTATTCGAATTGTGACCCTTGAGGGGTCACGCGCAAATATTAATATACCTAAAGATGAATTTCAGGATTATGATATTACATATTTTGTAAGTGATATAGAACCGTTTATATCTAATGATGACTGGCTTAATCAATTTGGGAATATAATAATGATGCAAAAGCCGGAGGATATGGAATTATTCCCACCTGAAGAAAAGGGATTTTCCTATCTTATGCTATTTGATGATTACAATAAAATTGATCTTACCTTATTGCCCTTGGAAGAGTTAGATAATTACCTAAAGGGCGATAAATTAATAAAGGTTCTAATTGATAAAGATTGTAGAATTAAAAGGGACATAGTTCCGACTGATATAGATTATCATGTAAGAAAGCCAAGCGCAAGGGAGTATGATGATTGCTGCAATGAATTTTGGAATGTAACACCTTATGTTATTAAAGGATTGTGCCGCAAAGAGATACTGTTTGCAATCGATCATCTGAACCAGATTCTACGGTTTGAACTACTTAGGATGATGTCGTGGAAGGTTGGGATAAAGACAGAATTTTCATTAAGTGTTGGGAAAAATTATAAGTATATTAACAAATACATTGATGAAGATCTATGGAATAGATTATTATCTACATATCGCATGGATTCCTATGAAAATATTTGGAAGTCATTATTTATATGCCACCAATTGTTCAGGGAAGTGTCCAAAGAGGTAGCAGAACTACTGGGGTTTGATTATCCAGAGTATGGTAAGAACATAACAAGATATA
Source organism: Enterococcaceae bacterium (assembly GCA_030150665.1). Classification (GTDB taxonomy): domain Bacteria; phylum Bacillota; class Bacilli; order Lactobacillales; family Catellicoccaceae; genus JASLFJ01. The sequence continues at coordinate 971 of JASLFJ010000056.1, read as the reverse complement.
CCGAGGACATGTATAAAAAATATGTTGAAAATGACTATTTTTAAAGATTAGCAAAGATTATTAACCATAAGCAAGGGGTGTAAATGTATGGAAAGTACTGATGTTATAAATGAAATTAGAGGTATATTACCTCGTAACTCAATTGGAAAATATGATTTACTAACTATTTTTACACATAAAACCGTTTTTGATAAAATTGTAAAAGTACTATCATTGAATTTTCAAAATAAAGTAGATTATGTGGCTGCCCCAGAAGCAATTGGATGGATACTAGGCACTGCCATAGCCAAAGAACTTGGAGTGGGGTTTATTGGAGTAAGAAAAGGTGATAAGCTGCCATACGCAAAAGAAGAGATTATTTCGACACATTTTACCGACTATTCAGGTCAAGATAAAAGCTTTGAAATATCTAAGAGTTCTATTGTGAGGAACAAAAGAGTTTTGATTGTAGATGATTGGATAGAGACAGGTTCTCAAATGAAGGCTTTAATAGCTTTGTTAGAGAAATTGGATTGCAGCATTATTGGGTTGGCTACTATTGGGATTGATATAAATGAGGTTACTCAAAAATGGATAGACAGCAGTTTTGTAGCTTATATTGGCTCAAACATATAATAAACCGAAAGAAAATCTTGAATCAAAATTTTGGATGGCGTTAATTTACAATACAACGAAAGATGTTTACTCTTTTTTTATAAATTTTAAGAGGCGTTAAAAAACAGTTTTCAGACGAAAGGAGATCGAAGTTGAGTATAGATTTAAGTAACAAAAAAATTCCGAAAGAAGCAATTCAAGCATTAAAAACTATAGCGGAACTACTTGATAATATGTTAATTGGGGTGTATTTGTATGGTTCGGCAGTAATGGGTGGTTTACGTATGAATAGCGATGTAGATATTTTGGTAATAACAAATCAAAGTTTATCTGAAAAAACTCGAAGGAATCTTACAAATAGGTTAATGCTTATATTT
>JASLFJ010000023.1 GCA_030150665.1 Enterococcaceae bacterium | reverse complement strand
TGTAGTTTTGATTACCACCAAAACAGAGTTAAAGCCCTTTAAATTCGTTACTTTGTTTTAGAGCTATGTAGTTTTGATTACCACCAAAACAAAGCATTTGGCGGAAAGATTCGACATATTGTTTTAGAGCTATGTAGTTTTGATTACCACCAAAACCTACAGACTTTCCGCAAATTAACCACGTAGGTTTTAGAGCTATGTAGTTTTGATTACCACCAAAACCTATAATAATCGGATTTGTGTATTTACTTTTGTTTTAGAGCTATGTAGGTAGTTTTTTGATTGCTATTAATAAATATATGATAGTATTTTACATTTTTTATTGTTAATAATATTTTTTAATGATTTTAGGCTATATAAATGGCATTGGATTTAATGATCAGTGTTAGTGTCATTAAAATAAAAAATAACACATGATATTCGGTTGATGAATGTCATGTGTTATTTTATTTATTGAAATAAAATGCCTTTAAGATTTGATTTAATCGCACGGTATCCTACAAATGCGTTTAAGTCTATGATTTGTTGTTTGTAGTCAAACTCTTGAATTAATTCTCCCATTGGCGTATATTCTTGGATCATTGGATGATTAAATCCAGAGTTGACAATAAGATTTGTATTATATTTTTGAGTATTTGAAACAATACTAGAATAAGGTACTTTAAAGCGATGATCTAATTGATAGGTTCGATTTTGTTCATCAATCAGATAGCGTGTAGCGTAAGAATGAGATCCTGTTGTAAAGGTTCCCGCATCTTCTGGAATATGTCCTGAGTATGCAGGGTTACTTTCATGCATCCAATTATTATTATTATAAAAATAAAGATAATATTGATGTGTCGGAAGCCTAGGATCACGTTCCATACGCACCGCATGTTGGCCCCCTGTATCTTGAAAGTTTCCTTGTTTAGTTAAAAAGTGCTGTATATAAGATGTCTCTTTCCAAAGATCGGGTTCTCCAATTAAGTAATCAATTTCTGGCTGTGTTCTTAAATGTTTCAGTTTTATAATGGTAGAAGTTTCTCTGGCGCTTAATAAGACCGTATCAGGATCTATAACCTCAATACTGTTGATATGAATCCAGTCCCATCCTTCAGGAATCTCATCAAGTTCATCGGGTGAAGTAAATTCTGGAATTGCTTTTTGATTGCTGACGAGATCATAGACAGACATCGTATTAGCATGAGCGACATATTCTGGGAAGATATTTTTCATATCGACAAGCTCATGTACCGCTCCAGTATTTAGATTTAAGTTAATGATGCGATCTTCAATCGTGGGATCATTAGTATTTGTCGCAAGTACATATAGGTTATGATCATCACTTAGTGCATAGTCATGATGCATTTTATATCCTTCTAAGTGATAAATGTTTGTTAATTCGGTAGTTGGAGAAAACGTCACTAAGCTATCTTCAGCATAAGAGTATAGAAGTTGATGTTGATAGGTAATAATATTATCTGCTCGGTAATCATCTGTGACCAGCTCTGCCCGAATGATACCTCTGTTATCAATCAGCCATGTATGTGTATTGCCTTCATTACCGGTAGATAAAATATATATACCTTGATCAGGAATCCCTTTTTGAGTTTGTTTTGTTTTAAGTTTTAATGAAACAGGATACTGATATGTTTCTGGGACCGATAATGCGTAGTGATAGGTGCTTTCTGCTCCTGTATGATCTTTAAGATCAGCTGTTATATAATTGATTTGTTGTGGAATAAAACCAATGAAAATAGCAATCGTCCCTAATGGGGTATGCGTGAGATGTGCAGTAGCTTTAAATGGTGGATAGTCTTTGGCATAAATTGTATAAGTAAGTTCTTGAACCGACTCATCAACAAAAAAGTAAAGTGCATTATCTAATGTGCCAAAAGGATTCCACACCGCTAAAGGATGTTCTAAGTTATAATTATGTTGGGATTCAAGGGTATAAAGTTCATGGGCAATCGCTTGTTGTTGTGCAATACTTGGCTGAGTACGATCTGGTGTGATTGAAAGTTTGGTTGTTTCTAAAGGCAAGGGACTATTTTTGGTCGCATTCCAAGAGGTGCGCTCTTGTTTCCAACCTTTATGCATTAACGTATCAGCTTCTTCTAGTGAAGTCGTATATTTTATATCTAATCCATCAGGACTTGTCATTTGATAGACCGCCGTTCCATCTGGCGTAGATTGACCGACCGGTTTTTCTAAGATCCAGCCTTCTTTTTCAAGGTGTTGTGCTTCTTTTTCAAGGCCTAACCGGTGTCTATCGGTTTCTGGATGATAGTAGCGATAGATCATCTGTTGAGGGTCTTTATGATCGTTGACATCTTTAAGTTGAAATATAAAACCATTACCTAGCCAGCCACCTTCTTGTAATTGTAACCCTTCTTGTGCCGTTTCTGTATAAATATGTTTGGCTTGATCCGGTTTCAAGTATTCTTGAATAAGCACAGCTTCGCTTTGGCTGGGTGTAGTTAACCAAAGCCCTGTACATAATAGGCTATAAGCTAAGAGGGAATTCCATTTCATTACGATTAAGTTCCTTTCTAAAGAGAGTATTTATGGACATAATGGCGTATAAACACAGAAAAAGACAAGCCCTTGATGTGGTCTTGTCTTATTGCATCCACTGTTCATGTTTGATTATATCACAAGCAAAAGGATAATTCTATGCATCATGAATGAACTCTTTTTGAATCATTGAATGGATTACGGATTTATTTTGGAACTGGAAAATTTGGTTCATAAAAGACATCAGTTGTTTGACTTTGGTGGTTACACCAGCGAGCTGCCGCAAAGAAGTAATCAGAGAGTCGGTTCATAAACGCTAACATCTCTTCTGAGACAGCTTCTTGATGATTGAGTTCAATGAGTTCTCGCTCAATACGGCGCGTAATCGTTCTTGCGTAGTGAAGCGCGCTAGATACAGACGTGCCTCCAGGTAAAATAAACTGCTGAATCGGTGGGGATTGTTCTGTATAATCATCAATGCGCTGTTCTAACCACTGTGTCCATTCGGGGGTAAAGCGAGGCGTCTTTAATGATTCTGGAGGAGTTGATAGATCGGTACCGTAATCAAATAACGCATGTTGTAGGCTAAATAGCTCTTGATCTAAACCTGTATAGGGTAGATCAGGACGGATTAATGAGCGTGTATAGCCAAGCCAAGAGTTTAGTTCATCAATGGTTCCATAGGTATGAACGCGCTGATTGTTTTTATGGACGCGTTTACCTCCTACGAGTTGGGTTTGTCCTTGATCACCGTGTTTTGTATATAGTTTCATAAGATACACTCCTTAATATGAGATGATTATTGAATACAAAGGTATCATACCATAATTGAAAACGTTATCACAAGTAAAAGGAATGATTAAGCGCTAATCATGATCTTTAGGATCTGTAAGGGTTAGCGATTTTAATATCGTCAAGTTCGATTGAGCGATCGCTTTTGTAATGACCTCATTTAAAATAAAGCCAATCGCAATCGCACCTCCTACAAGGACGGCTTGAAAGCCGTAATTTAAGGCAGATTCATATTCTTTACTAGCTAAGTGATTAAAGGTTTTAAATAATAAGCCTCCAGGGACAATCGGCATAATGCCTGAAATATTAAAAATCATACTCGGTGTATCTGTTTTTTGACTAAAAAAGCGACTGAGTAGCGTTAACGCAAACAGCGCAAATAAAGAAGCTAATGCTTCACTAAAACCAAAAAGTGACAGAAAATGGTAAATAAACCAAGTAAACATACCCGATAATCCACAAAATACAATCAGTTTACGCTGCACATTATATAAAATAGCGGTGCCAGATCCAGCGATAAAGCTAAAAAAAAGATCTATAAGTAACGTCATCAGTATTGCTCCTTTAGTTATAATAAGGCTGAAAAGATAATGGCTGCCGGCAGTCCTAACATAATCGCCGTATTAATCGCATCCATCCCTTGAATCAGTCCTGAGATATAGTTGCCATCCATCGTTGCTTTAATAGAGTTTACAAAGGTTGTACCCGGAAGTAGCGGCATAATGCAACTAAATAAAATCGAATACGGTTCTGGATAGATATGGAGTTTATCGATGGGAATAATTAAAAAACAAGTGAGTGAAGAGAAGACTAAAATAGAGAAAATTTTAATTGAAAATTTTTCCTGCATCCAAAGGTAAAAACTATAGCCAATGATGACTAATAGAAACGTAATAGGTAGGCCAATATCGAGTCCATTAATTAAGACATTCATCCCACTCGCTACACATGCAGCACTTAAAATTTGAATATATTTAGGATAAGGATACGTGCGCTGATTAATTTTTTGCAGTCCTTCATAAAAAGTATCTGGGGATATTTTATTGGTTAAAAACTCTGTCAGTAAGTTTTCTGTACGCACGAGTTTTTCGAAATTATAAGCGACATGCTTTGTGGGGATCATTTTGACCGTATTATTATGTCGATTAATTAAAATAAAACTGGTTTGTGCGTTATATGTTGAGATCTCTTCTTCTTGAAGCCCTAGATGTCTTGCGATGCGCTGAATATTATTTTCAATCATCTCATTCGTTGCATTGCTTTCTTGTAAGATTTTGCCATAAAGCAAACAAATTTTCATAATGGAATCAAAATCAAGTGCCTCATCAGTTTGAGACATGCCCTCGCCTCCTTGACACGCTTAAAGGATTAAGCATATGTATTTATTTGTATTATAGCACAGTGTACGATCAGAAACGTGATCATTATGTGAATATTTTTGATAAAAAAGCGATAAGATTTCTAATCGGTAAGGTGTTTTTCTATAGATTTCATGATATGATAGATAAAAGTATATAAAGAAAAGGAGAACAGTCATGAATAAAAAGCAAACGATGAGTTTAATAATTGTCTTAGCTGTTGTTGTGATTGGAGGCAGTTTAATAACAACGTATAACCGCTTAGTTCGTTTAGAAAATGAAGTAGATACGTCTTGGGCACAAGTTGAAAATGTGATGCAGCGCCGTGCGGATTTGATTCCAAATTTAGTAAACAGCGTACAAGGAAGTATGAAACAAGAACAAAAAGTATTTGGGGATATTGCTGCTGCTCGCAGTGCTTATCAAGAAGCCAATACGCCTGAAGAAAA
>JASLFJ010000135.1 GCA_030150665.1 Enterococcaceae bacterium | reverse complement strand
TTATTGCCTCGTAAAAAAGAAGTGGAGGAATTCCCTAACTTTTATACTAAAGAGCAATTAGAGGTGTTTTTTGAGTGTTTAGAGAGCCACACAGAGAAAGTTAGTCGAACAAGCACTAAAATTTTAACTTTTTTCCGTATTTTAGCTTTCACAGGAATGAGAAAATCTGAAGTTCTTGCCTTACAGTGGAAAGATATAGATATTTTCAATCAAAAACTAACTATTGGAAAAACTCTTGCTATAGACGAGCATAATCAAATAATCATTCAAGAACCTAAAACCATTAGTTCTCAAAGAGTTATCGCTCTTGATGTTAAAACCATTAAGGTCATAGAACAATGGCGATATAATCAAAAAGAATGGTATTTTAAGTTTGGTTATAATACATCCAAAGATACTCAGTTTCTTTTTACAAACAAATTCAATGAATTGTATTACCCTCAAGCTCCAAACGATTGGTTATACAATATCCTTGAAAAGTATGACCTACCTAAAATTACTTTACATGGTTTTAGACATACCCATGCTAGTTTGCTTTTTGAATCTGGAGCAAGTATCAAAGAAGTTCAAGAACGTTTAGGACATAAAGATGTCAAAACTACTATGAACATTTACACTCACGTTACTCCTGAAAAAGTTAGAGAAACAGGAGAACGATTTGCAAAATATGTTAATTTTTAACAAATAGTATTTAATTTTTCATTGATATTAAACCACGTAACAAGAAAGAGCCTAAAACATTATCAATTCAATGTTTTAGGCTCTTTAAATTTATTACCCTACACTACCTTCCATTTCATAAGCAATAAGACGATTCAGTTCTACTGCGTATTCCATTGGTAATTCTTTAGTAAATGGTTCAACAAATCCCATAACAATCATCTCAGTTGCTTCTGCTTCTGAAATACCTCTACTCATTAAATAATAAAGTTGTTCTTCAGAAATCTTAGATACTTTAGCTTCATGTTCTAAGGCAACATCACTATTATGAATTTCATTAAATGGAATTGTATCACTCTTTGAAAGATCATCCATAATAATCGTATCACATTCAATATGTGAAATAGAACCTGCACTTTTAGCTCCAAAAGTTACTTGCCCACGATAATTAACTTCTCCACCATCTTTTGCAATAGACTTAGATACAATCGAACTTGATGTATTTGGTGCATTATGAATCATTTTCGCACCTGTATCTTGAATTTGAGTTGCTCCAGCAAAAGCAATTGATAACATCGTACCACGTGCTCCAGGTCCATCTAAAAAGACACTTGGATATTTCATCGTTGTATCTGCTCCTAAATTGCCATCAATCCACTCCACCGTAGCTCCTTCATAAGCTTTTGCTCGTTTTGTTACTAAATTATATACATTATCTGACCAGTTTTGAATTGTTGTATATCTACAATAGGCATCTTTATGTGTAAAGATCTCCACAATCGCAGCATGCAAACTATTACTAGAGTATGTTGGTGCTGTACACCCTTCAACATAATGCACACTAGCACCTTCATCAACAATAATTAAAGTTCGTTCAAACTGCCCTGTGTTTTCTGCATTAATTCGAAAATAGGTTTGAATAGGTATATCACATCGTACACCTTTTGGAACATAAATAAAGGTTCCTCCAGACCAAACTGCAGAATTTAAAGCCGCAAATTTATTATCTGTAGGTGGCACTAATTTAGAGAAGTATTTTTTAAACAGTTCTGGATGCTCTTTAAGTGCAGAATCTGTATCTGTAAAAATAATCCCTAGCTTACTGAATTCTTCTTTCATATTATGATAAACAACTTCAGATTCATACTGAGCTGAAGCACCAGCTAAATATTTTTGTTCTGCCTCTGGAATACCAATGCGTTCAAAAGTCTCTTTAATTTTTTCAGGAACATCATCCCAATCACGAGCAGGTCGATCACTAGGTTTTTGATAATAGTTAATTGATGAAAAATCAAGATCTGATAAATCAGGACCCCATGTCTGCATTGGCATTTTTTTAAATTGTTCAAAAGATTTTAAACGAAACTCTAACATCCATTCAGGTTCTTCTTTAACTGCTGAGATTTCACGAATGACATCTTCTGTTAATCCTTCTCCTGTAGAAAATACAGGCTTTACATCATCATGAAACCCAAATTGATAATCTTCTAATTCAGGTATATTTGGTTGTGTCATCTTATCTCTCCTTTACTCCTCTTCTTCTTGAATTCCCTTTTCTAATGCTTTCCAACCTAAAGTAGCACATTTAATTCTAGCAGGAAACTTAGAAACTCCTTGTAATAAAGCGGCATCTCCTAAGGGTTGTGTATCTACTTCTTCTCCTAAAACCATCTCAGAAAAACGTTCTATCAATTCTTGAGCTTCATCTACAGTTTTACCCAGGACGGCTTCTGTCATCATACTTGCACTAGCCATACTAATAGAACACCCTACACCAGTAAACTGCACATCTACAATGCGATCATCTTCTATACGAAAATATACAGTAATATCATCACCGCATGTTGGATTATTTAAATGCACTTCTCCTGTAGCATCTTCTAATTCACCGTAATGTCTTGGATGAGAGGAATGGTCTAAAATAACTTGACGATATAACTGTTCTAATTTAGATAAGCCCATGACTGAAAAACTCCTTTGCTGCTAAAATACCACGAATTAAGGCATCAATGTCTTCTTTTGTATTATAAATATAAAAACTTGCACGCGCTGTTGCAGCAACCCCTAAATCTCGCATTAATGGTTGCGTGCAGTGATGTCCTGCACGAATTGCAATCCCTTGAAGATCTAAAGCGGTGGCTAAATCATGAGGATGTACACCATCAACATTAAAAGAAATTAAACTTGTATGTTCCTTTTCATGATGAGGCCCATAAATCGTAATACCGTCAAGAGCTAACATGTGCTCTAATGCATAACGCATTAGGTCTGCTTGATGCTTTTGAATTTGCTTCATCCCAATTTCATTTAAATAATCAATCGCAGCATGTAAGCCAATAGCTCCACTAATATTTGGTGTGCCTGCTTCCCATTTATGAGGAAGTGCAGCCCATGTGCTACATGTATCTTGCACAATATCAATCATTTCCCCACCAAATTCAACAGGTTCTAGCGTATGAAGCCATTTCTTCTTACCATATAACACACCAATACCTGTAGGTGCACACATTTTATGTCCACTAAAGGCATAAAAATCAACATCTAATGCTTGAACATCAATTGGCATATGGGGTGCTGCTTGTGCTCCATCAACAACCATAATCGCCCCTACTTCATGCGCTAAAGTTGCTAGTGTCTTCACTGGATTAACAACGCCAAGCACATTAGAAACATGAGCTACACTAACCACTCGAGTCCGCTCATTAATCAACTGGCGTGCTTGTTCCATATCTAGTTGTCCTGTTTTTGTTAATGGAATAAATCTTAAATGTGCACCTGTTCTTTTAGCTAACTCTTGCCAAGGAACTAAATTAGAATGATGTTCCATCGGTGTCACTAAAATTTCATCGCCTGCTTCAATAAAAGGCGCATAACTGTTGGCAATCCAATTTAAACTTGTTGTAGTCCCTCGTGTAAATACAACTTCTTCAGTAGAACTAGCATGAATAAATGCTCTAACCGCTTCTCTAGCATCTTCATAAGCTGCTGTTGCACGTTCTGCTAAGGTATGCACACCACGATGTACATTCGCATTTTCCGTTGTATAATAAGCCATCAAGCGATCTAAAACTTGAGTTGGCTTTTGCGTAGTAGCTGCATTGTCTAAATAAATGAGCGCTTGATCTTGAACTTTTTGATCTAAGATTGGAAAATCTTTTCGAACCGTCTGTATCATTAAGCTTCACGCTCCCATTTATGTTCAATCACTGCTACCAACTGTTGTCTTGTCGCATCAACTGGAATTTCTGTCAAGACACTACTTAAAAATCCACGAATCACAAGACGCTCTGCGACCTCTTTTGATAATCCACGACTCATTAAATAATACATTTCATCAGGATCTACACGGCCAACACTTGCAGCATGTCCTGCAGTTACTTCATGTTCATCAATTAATAAAATCGGATTAGCATCTCCTCTGCCACCTTCAGAAAACATTAATAAACGACTTTCCTGCTGAGCATCTGCACCTTTGGCACCTTTTAAAATATGTCCAATACCATTAAACGTTAACGTTGCTTGATCTAATACCACCCCGTGTTGGTGAATATGTCCTACTGTATGCGGTGCGTGATTAATCACCTCAGTATGCATCGCTTGACGTTGTTTACCACTACTCATACCAATCATATTCGTTGTTGAGCTGCCACCTTCATGGACTAAATCTGTTGTACATACATGAACAGCATCGCCTTCATTCATCATACCAATTGCCCAGTCAATACGTGCATCTCTTCCAACATAACCTCTTCGGTAAATATATGTACTTAAAGATTTACCCCACTGATCTACAGCGGCATAATGCACATGTGCTCCCGCTTGAGCAATCACTTCTACCATCATGTTTCCAGAAATTTTAAATTCTGTACTTCCTAAGTCTTCTGAAACAACATGCTCTAAATAAGTGACCTTACTGCCTTCATCTGCAAATAATAAGACATGTTTGCTGACAACTTTTTCTTCATTGGAGGGTACTAAGAACCAACTTTCAATGGGTTCCTTAATTTCTACATGTTTTGGTACGTAAATAAAAATACCACTGTTCATAAATGCCGCGTGAAAGGCGGTTAATTGATCACGTTGAGCTGGGATGACTTTGGTCATATAAATTTTTTCAATCAACTCTGGATATTCTTTAAATGCTGTAAATAAGTCTAAAACAAGCACGCCTTGTGCTAATAGCTCTGTTGGAATCTGTTCTAAAATGGTTGTTGTGCCGCGCTGTACAATCGCTGAATGATCTCCTAATGCTAAAAAGTCAGGAACATCTGCAGAAAGCAAGGCATCTTCCCATACACTCGTCCCAAAATGACCTACTTCAAATAATTTAAATCGTGATAATTTTACACGATCAATATTTGGTAATGATAAATTTCCTGATGCTAACGCTTGAAGCGCTTCTAAGCGTTTTTGTAACATCCATGTTGGTTCTTCTTGAATCTTTGAAAATGCACGTACCTCATCTTCATAATTATGCCAATTTTTCTGACGCATATTTTTTCCTCCTACGCTTCTTCTGTCCATTCAATACCTAATTCACTACTAATTCCTTGATATCCCTCAGCTTCAAGACGTTTTGCCAGTGTCGCATCACCTGTTTTTACAATACGTCCATCCATCATCACATGTACAACATCTGGCGTGATATAGTTTAATAATCGTTGATAGTGGGTAATAATTAACGCACCAAAATCTTCCCCACGCATCGCATTAACACCTTGTGCTACCACTTTAAGCGCATCAATATCTAAGCCTGAGTCAATCTCATCTAAAATCGCAAATGTCGGCTCTAACATTAATAACTGTAAAATTTCATTACGTTTTTTCTCTCCACCAGAAAACCCTTCATTTAAATAACGCTCTGCCATCTCTTCTGGCATATTCAGTAATTCCATTTTTTCATCTAAAATACGAATAAATTCCATAACCGAAATTTTATCATCTTCTGGACGACGTGCATTCATCGCTGCTCGAATAAATTCTGCATTAGTTACTCCAGGAATTTCACTTGGATACTGCATTGCTAAAAATAATCCTGCAAGGGCACGTTCATCAACTTCTAATTCTAAAAGATTCACACCATCTAATAAAATTTCTCCTTCAGTCACATCATAATTAGGATTGCCCATAATTGCTGCAGAAAGTGTTGATTTTCCTGTTCCATTAGGTCCCATAATCGCATGAATTTCTCCGGTATTCATGACTAAGTTAACACCTTTTAAAATTTCTTTCCCTTCAATTGATACATGTAAATTTTTTATTTCTAATACAGACATCTGCTGTCCCTCCATTATTTCATAATTAACTGTACGTCTTTTAGTTTATCCTAATTGAGAATGAATCGCAAATACTTCTCCTCATTTTATTAAAATATTTAAAAATAAGAAAGCAAATAATAAAAAACAGATAAAGCCGTTGCTTTATCTGTTTTTTATTTTTTAATCATCCTATTATTTATGACGTAAGCTGACTATCAACTCATATATAGAACTACTTTACTTTTGATACTTTTTTCGCTTAGTCCATTGAAATATACGCTGAATCATTAAAACAACTAAAAATAAAACAATATAAACTAATGTAATGGTTGCCCCTGACGGAGAATCCCATGTATAAGAGGTCATCAGTCCAGCAATCATGCCACATAACCCTAACAACATACTTAACCCAATCACATGTAAAAATTTATTTCCAAGACGCATCGCAATAGCCGCTGGTAAAATCATAATTGCAGAAACTAATAACGCTCCTGCTATCGGAATCATCAATGTAATCGCAACCCCAATACAAATATTAAACACAACAGCCATCAATCGTGTAGGAAGTCCATCAACATGAGCAATTTGTTCATCAAAAATTAAAACATAAAGCATTCGGTGAAATAATAAAAATAATAATAAAATAATGGCACATAATATTCCTAAAAACCAAACTTGATCCCAAGTCACCGTGACGATAGAGCCAAATAAATACTGTTGAATTTTCATACTGCTATTGCCTTGAGATCGATCCATTAACACAAGGGCTAATGCTAATCCACCTGACATAACAATAGCCGTAGCTACTTCAGAGTAGCTAATATAAAGTGTACGTAAATACTCTAAAATAATAGCGGTAATGACAACAATGACAAGCGTCGTCCACGTCGGATTCACCTGAAAGAAAAAACCTAGCGCAACACCAGCTAAAGATACGTGAGATAATGTATCTGCAAGTAGTGATTGTCTACGAATCACTAAAAATACACCCAGCATCGGTGCCATCATTGCCATAAAAAAAGAAGCAAATAATGCACGCCTCATGAACTCATATGAAAACATCGCCATTGACATGACTCCTTTCTTACTAATCGAATATTTCGATCAATATACTGTTTTACTTCATCATGATCATGTGTAATCATAAACACTGTTTTATGATGATCTTGAGCTTGATGGTGCAGTAGTTGATAAAATTGTTGTCGAGATCGCTCATCCATACCTGTCGTTGGTTCATCTAATACAAAAATATCAGGATTACTGGCAAATAATCTAGCCATACAGACACGTTGTTTTTGCCCGCCTGATAAATCACCAATTTTTCGATCTCGAAAGTCCCACATCTCAACTGAATGTAGGGCTTGAGTAATACACTCATGGTCAAAAGCAGTTAACCGTTTAAACCATCGACCCCGAGGATACCTTCCAGAAGCAACTAATTCATATACCGTACTTGGAAATCCAACATCAAATGATGCAATTTGTTGGGGCAAATACCCCATAGTCAGCGGTGTGCCATCTATATTTTTTGCAGCATACCAAATAGATCCTTGTTGTGGGGTTAATAATTTTAACATAATACGCACCAATGTAGACTTTGCCGCCCCATTTTCTCCTGTTAATGTAACAAATTCTCCGGAATTTAAATCATAAGAAATATGTTCTAAAACTGGTGTCTCATCATAAGCAAATGTAACATCACGCACTTCAATATAGCGCATCTCACTCACCCCTCTTTCTTTATAACAGCAATTGAGATAAAAAAATAGCGTGCAAGATCAACCTCAATATTACGATCTTGTCCCGCTATTTATTATCCTCTTTATTTTGATGTATCAATTTGTGCCATCATCTTATGTAATGCTTCTTGCCATGTAGGAATATTAAATCCTAACGCTTCTGTTTTACTTAAATCCATCACACTATACATTGGCCGTTGCGCTACTTGTGGATAAGCACTAGAATCTACGGGAAGCACAGTAACTGATGTATCTTTTAAAATTTCTTGAGCAAATTCATACCAGCTACAACTGTTTTGGTTGGATAAATGATACGTTCCATAAGCTGGACGCGTTTGATCTAAAAATAGTAAAAATTCAGCTAATGTTCGTGTCCATGTTGGACGTCCGATTTGATCGTTAACAACCGTTAACGTATCATGAGTTTTTGCAAGCTTTAACATCGTATAGACAAAATTATGTCCATAGTTACCAAAGACCCAAGACGTTCTGACAATGTAGTAAGCACTACATAACTCACGAACCATCTCTTCGCCTTCCCATTTTGTACGACCATACTCATTTAATGGATTAACAGGATCATCCGTACGGTACATACCGCCTTCTTTTTTACCATCAAACACATAATCTGTACTAACATAAATAAGTAATGCTTGATGCTTTTGGGCTGCTTGAGCAATATATTTTGTTCCTAAAACGTTAACCGCTTCATTCAATGCTTTACCTTCTGTTTCTGCTTTATCTACCGCTGTATAAGCAGCGCAGTGAAAGACAACATCGGGTTGGTGTTTTTCAAAATAATCCAATACAGCTTGTTCATCTGTAATATCTAATTCTTTAGCATCTGTTGCTAGATAATCTATACCTTGTTCATCAAGTAAATATCTTAACTCTGTTCCTAACTGCCCATTACTTCCTGTAATTAAACATGTCATTGAATCACGTCCCATCTGAATTCTAATTACTGCCCTTGTGCCGCATAACTTGCTTCAATAGCTTCTTTATCTTGAATCCACCAATCTTCATTATTTTGGTACCACTCAATAGTATCTTTTAAGCCATCTTTAAAATTAGTAAATTGAGGTCGCCAACCTAATTCATCACGCAACTTAGATGCATCAATCGCATATCTAAGATCATGCCCTGGACGATCCTTAACATGAATATAACTATCTTTAGGTTGTCCCATTAATTCTAAAATCAGTTCCATCACCGTTTTATTATCTTCTTCTCCATCAGCACCAATTAAATAAGTTTCACCAATTTTACCACGCGTTAAAATCGTCCAAACCGCTGCAGAGTGATCCTCTGTATGGATCCAATCACGAACATTTTTCCCATCTCCATATAATTTTGGTGGAATACCGCATAAAATATTGGTAATTTGACGCGGAATAAATTTTTCAATGTGTTGATAAGGTCCGTAATTATTAGAACAATTAGAGATTGTAGCTTTTAAGCCAAAAGAACGTACCCAAGCACGTACTAAAAGGTCAGACCCTGCCTTAGTTGATGAATAAGGACTAGATGGATTATAAGGCGTTTTATCTGTAAATTTCTCACCCTCACCTTCACCGTTACCAGGAAGCTCTTCTCGAAGCGGTAAGTCTCCATAAACTTCATCGGTTGAAACATGGTGGAAACGCACATCATGATGACGACATGCTTCAATTAAAGTATATGTCCCAATTAAATTTGTATGAACAAAAGGATAGGGATCTTTTAATGAGTTATCATTATGGGATTCTGCTGCATAGTGAACTACAGCATCCATTTGAGGAACTAACTCATTCACTAATGCCGCATCAGCAATATCTCCAACAACTAACGTCACACGATCTTCAGGAAGCCCTTCTAAATTACGCTCATTACCTGCATATGTTAATTTATCTAATACTGTAACATGAATCTCAGGATGATGTTTGACAACATAATGTACAAAGTTAGAGCCAATAAATCCTGCTCCTCCAGTAACCATAATCTTTTTCATAACTATACTCTCTCCTTCACGTGTCGACTTAGTAAACAAAAGTATTCTCCGCTTCAAACTCGCGTAATGTTGGATGGTGTTGATCTTTTTCAGATAAAATAGCACGATTTAAATCAACAGGCCATGCAATCTTTAAATCTGGATCATTATAAGCAATTCCAGCATCTGCAGGTGCATGGTAATAGGCATCACATTTATATAAAAAGTTCACATTAGGGGTAAGTGTCACAAATCCATGGGCAAATCCTTTAGGTACAAATAATTGACGATGATTGTGTTCTGATAAAATAAAACCTTCCCACTGACCATAAGTTGGACTACCTTTTCTTAAATCCACAATCACATCCCAAACAGCTCCTGTAACCACACGAATGAGTTTTGACTGTGCATACGCTCCTTTTTGAAAATGTAGGCCGCGAAGCACACCTGCTTCTACCGATAATGAATGATTATCTTGTACAAAGTGGGTGGTAATACCTACTTCTTTAAAGTCTTGTTCTGAATAACTTTCTGTAAAAAAACCACGATGATCCCCAAACACAGTAGTCTCTAAAAAAATAACATCTGCTAATTGTGTTGGTAACTGTGTTAATTTTGCCATAACTATCCCTCATTTACTAGACGTAATAAATACTGTCCATATTGATTTTTTGCTAAAGGTTTTGCTAGTTCTGCTAACTGCTCACGTGTAATATAACCCATACGGTAAGCAATTTCTTCTAAACAGGCTACTTTTAAATTTTGACGTTTTTCAATCGTAGAAATAAATAAAGATGCTTCTAGTAATGATTCATGCGTTCCTGTATCTAACCAAGCAAAGCCACGACCTAAAAGTTCAACACTTAACGTACCTCGTTTTAAATAAACTTTATTCACATCTGTAATCTCTAACTCACCGCGTTCTGAAGGTTGAATTTGTTTTGCAATCGAAACAACATCATTATCATAAAAATAAAGACCTGTAACTGCATAATTACTTTGTGGCTTTTCAGGTTTTTCTTCAATAGAAATAGCTTTCATATGCTCATCAAATGCTACTACACCAAAGCGCTCTGGATCTTGAACATGATAACCAAAAACAGTAGCTCCTTCTTTTTTTTGTGCAGCACGTTGTAATTGTTCTGATAAGCCGTCTCCATAGTAAATATTATCTCCTAAAATCAAGCAAACAGCATCATCACCAATAAACTCTTCTCCAATAATAAATGCTTGAGCAAGTCCTTCTGGCTTTTCTTGAACGGCATATTCTAAACGAATCCCAAATTGTGATCCATCACCAAAAAGACGCTCAAAACGCGGTGTATCTTCAGGAGTTGAAATAATTAAAATCTCTTTAATTCCCGCTAACATTAAAATAGATAATGGATAATAAATCATTGGTTTATCATAAATTGGCATTAATTGCTTAGAGGTTGCTTTCGTTAGTGGATATAAACGTGTACCACTGCCTCCAGCTAAAATAATTCCTTTCATATAAAACGCTCCTTTTATCATTTATTTACCCATCAAATTAGGTAAGTATTCTACTCGCTATTGTGTCATGTTTAGTTAAAAAAATCAATACATGATCATCTTTTATCCTTAAATTCTTTTCCTCTACACAGGATTCCTTTATATAAATACCAGCGCCATAAAAATCTTTGACTCCAAGGTGTTGTGGATCGCCATTCTGATACATTATCTTCATGTCTTCTATAACTCATCGTCGTCCGAAATAAAATATCCATCTTAGCATACTTACTTGCAATCAGACCAATCCACCAATCATGCATAGGAATTTGTTTAGGAAATGGCAAAATATAGTCTAATGCTTCTTTTCTAAAAGCCATCGCACAACCTATATAACTGTTTTTTAATAAATTTGGCCAAAAACCTAAGCGACACTGCCGTTCATAACAAAATGAAGGATACATAAGCTCATTAATATGATTAATAACTCTAAGATCTGTCATTACTACATCAATATTTGGATGTTGTTGAAAATAATTTAAAATAATATCTACTTTATCACTATCCCAAATATCATCTTGATCACTTAAAAAAATATAAGAGGCTTGAGCCTTCTTTAATAAAAATTCAATATTAAAAACAACACCTTGACGATGATGTTGATAAAGATTAATTCTAGAATCTAACGATGCAAGCTCCATTAAATATTCTAAAGTTCCATCAGTAGAGCCATCATCAACAATGCTTAAACAATCATCTTCTTTAAGTTGTTTAACTATACTGAGCACTTGTTCTTTAACATAGTTGATACCATTATATGTTGTCATACATACTTCAACAGGTGCACGTTTTCTTGCTACTTCCATCGCCAACCCCACTTATTAAAAAATTTAACCATAGAGGTTATAAAAATACGAAATAACTTTTGGTCATGATGTGCTCCTTGCCCATAATAATGAATAACCGTTTCAAAAGGAGTATACCATAAAGAATATCCTGCCTTTTCATAACGCAAACATAGATCATTATCTTCAAAATACATAAAAAATTGTTCATCAAACCCACCAATTTCTTGATATTTTTGAAGATCAATCCATAAAAAGCATCCTGAACCCATTCGGATTTGGCTCACTCGATCTTCAGGTAACTGCCGACATTCATAACGAGCAAGTCTCTGATCAATTTTTTTGTATTGTTTTACTTTTTTCGGTAAAAACCGTAAAAAGTAATCTAAAATACTTAATTGATCACGTACTAGGTGTTGTGTTGACCCATCTGGATTTAAAACTTTAGGAACAATAGCTGCACTATTGGGCCGGTGAATCATCTCTTGTTCTAGCGCGTTAAGTGTCTTTTTCGTCACTAAAATATCCGGATTACAAATAACCGCATAAGTTCCTGTTTCTTGACATAAGTTTTGATTATGTCCATAACCAAATCCATGATTTTCTTCACTATCAATCACTGTTAGCCAAGACATATAAGGATCTAAACGTTTGCGATATTGTGCACTTGAAGCATTATTATAAACTTTAATATGGTATTTAGGATCTGTACCAATTTCCTCATACAAATAATCTAATGTTTCAAATAAATGCTGACTGTTATGCGTTACAATACTAATAACAACAGGTTGATCTTCCACCAATATCTTCCTCTCATAATGCCTTATTTTTTTAAGTTTTTCTTTTTCAGCTCTTTATCTCGAAATTCTTTATTTCCTAAAAGACGCAGTAAATAAAGTAATGGTTGATGATCTTCACCAACAAGACCAATCATTTCAATAAATAGCTGAAGGCCGAAAAGACAAGCAATAATTAATAAAATAACGCCCCAAACACTTGTATAATTAAACAATAAAGAGATAAAAGAAAAGACAAGTGCTAAACAATAAATCGTAAGAACCGCCCCTCGATGTGTAAACCCTAAAGAAAGCAAGCGGTGATGTAGATGCATTTTATCTGCTGAAGAAATCGGTCTTCTATGAATCTTACGGCGAATAATTGCATAAATAGTATCTGTTAACGGAACGCCTAAAATAACTAATGGTGTGAGTAAAGAGATAAAGGTGGCATTTTTTAATCCTTGGAGTGAAAGTACGGCAATCATAAACCCTAAAAATAAAGCTCCAGTATCTCCTAAATAAATCTTTGCAGGATAAAAATTATAAGGAAAAAAACTAGCAATACTTGCAACTAATGTAAAGATCACAATAGGAATATAACTGGTTGAAACGTGTAAAAAGAAATAACCGGTAATTCCCATTGTCATTAAGGCAATCATAGAAACTCCAGAAGCTAAGCCATCAAGGCCATCAATTAAATTAATTGCATGAGTAATTGCAGCAATCCATAACAAGGTAAATGGTAAACTTAACCATCTTAATTTAAACGTACCTAAATAAAACAAAGTAATTGAGTCAAAGCGAATATTAGCCACATAATAGATAACTAATGCAGCAAGAAGAACGCCGATCATTTTTTGTCTTGGTGTTAGCTCGTAAATATCATCTAATAGTCCTGTAATAATAATAATACTTGCAGCTAACAGAACTGGAATAATATAGGATTGGGGAATAACATCACGAAATAAAACAAGGCAGGCAAAACTAAAGGTTACAAAAATAGACAATCCTCCTGCTGTAGGCATTGGCTTTTTATTAATACGACGTTCGTTAGGCATATCTACTGCACCTAAACGAAAAGTTATCAATTTCATAATTGGTGTTAATATCAACCCAAATAAAATTGTGATAAAAAAACCAATAATCAATTGAAATGAAATAGGTGTCGTTGTCATGGTCATATCTTAATCCCCTTATCTATTATACTTCATCACTACACGGTCTATTAAGACTATGATATAATTATATCTATATTTTTACTTCTTTGGTTATTATACAAAAATTTAGCTAAAAAATAAAAAAAAGTAATTTTTTAATGTAATGGATCAATTCAGTAAAGGAGCTAATTTATGAGTAATGCGTGTTTAATCATTGTACTTTATCAACAATCTTTAACCGACTCTCAAACATTTCAAACATTACAAATGCAGCCAGAACTTAAAGAGCACCATTTATTAATCTATGATAATAGTCCTTTACAAGCTACAGAAGAGGCGATCCTTAATCAACTGCGCTTAACATATAATATAACATATATTCATAATCCAAAAAATGGGTATACATATCAAGCTTATCAAACCGGACTTACTTTAGCAAAACAAGCATGTATTCCTTGGTTGATTTTATTAGATCAAGATACTGCCGTTTCTAATACTTATTTAAACCATTTAAAACAAATTATCCCAACACTTTCTCCAAATACTGTCGCTTTAGTTCCTAAGGTTTTTACACCTGAAGGAAATCTTATCTCACCTTCTCACCCTAATTATACATCTTACCTCACTAAAAAATCATCTCTTCCAAAACCTGGCTTACTTCAAGGAGATTATACT
>JASLFJ010000075.1 GCA_030150665.1 Enterococcaceae bacterium | reverse complement strand
GGATCAACAAGTATGAATTCAAGGATTACTTTCTATTATAGATCAAAAACAAATTGCCTATAATATTTATGAATTAATTCTTTCTGGACCTTTAGTCCGATTGATGAATACTCCTGGACAATTTCTACACATTAAAATACCTCGTGAAGATTTGTTATTAAGAAGACCACTAAGTATTGCTTCTATTGATACTCAAAAAGAACAATGTACACTTATATATCGTATAGAAGGAGTTGGTACAGAAAGATTATCACAACTTCCAATAGGCTCTTTTATCGATGTTTTAGGACCGTTAGGACAAGGATTTGCGTTTGATCATCTTCAATCAGGAGATCATGCTTTTATTTTTGGAGGCGGCATTGGTATTCCCCCTTTATATGAACTTACAAAGCAACTGCATCAAAAAGGCATACATACAACACACTTTTTAGGTTATAACAATCAAGCGTCTGTTTATTATGAATCAGCATTTAATAATTTTGGTCCTACCTATATCGCCACTGATGATGGAAGTTATGGGATATTAGGACATGTAGGTACTTTGTTAGAACATCATATTCAGAATATAATTCCAGATAGTGTATTTGCTTGTGGTCCTAATGGCTTATTAAAAATGATCGCCTCACATTATAGTACTCATCCCCAAGTACAACTTTCTTTAGAAGCAAGAATGGCTTGTGGTATCGGGGCGTGTTATGCCTGTGTATGTTATAAAGATGTAGATAAAAAAGACTATGTTAAAGTTTGTGATCAAGGTCCTGTATTTCAGGCAAATGAGGTGTGTTTATGACAAAAAATAAATTAGCGGTAACGTTACCTGGTTTATCTCTTAAAAATCCAATTATGCCTGCAAGTGGCTGCTTTGGCTTTGGTGCTGAATACAGTAAGTATTATGATTTAAATCAATTAGGAGCACTTATGATTAAAGCGACCACTCCTAAGCCAAGATTAGGTAATCCAACTCCTCGTGTTGCAGAAACACCTTGTGGTATGTTAAATGCGATTGGTTTACAAAATCCTGGACTAGATACAGTGCTTAATGAACATCTTCCAGCACTGGCTCACTATCCAGATCTTCCTATTATTGCAAATATTGCAGGAAATACAGTTGAGGAGTATCAATATGTTGCTGAATATATAAGTAAAGCGCCTAATGTACATGCATTAGAATTAAATGTATCTTGTCCTAATGTAAAAGAGGGAGGTATTACCTTTGGTACAGATCCTGAATTGATTTATCAAGTGACACATGCAGTCAAACAAACTGCTTCCGTTCCTGTATACGTAAAACTATCACCCAATGTTACAGATATTGTTGTGATTGCTCAAGCAGTTGAACAGGCAGGAGCAGATGGTATTTCTATGATCAATACATTACTTGGTATGCGCATTGACCTTAAAACAAGAAAACCGATTCTAGCCAATCAAACAGGAGGGTTGTCAGGACCTGCTATTAAACCTGTAGCAATTCGCTTAATTCGTGAAGTAGCTCAACATACCCGGCTACCCATTATTGGTATGGGGGGTGTAAGTACAGTAGATGATGTGATTGAAATGATTCTTGCAGGGGCTCATGCTGTTGCTATTGGGACATTGAATTTCACAGATCCATTGATCTGTCCTAAAATTATTGATGCATTACCTAAACGATTATCATCACTCAATATTTCTTCCATTCAAGAACTTATTGATGAGGTGCAAAAGGAGTTAAGACCATGAATCAAAAACCTATTATTGCTTTAGATATGCCGTCTTGGCAAGAAGTACAACAATGTTTATCTTTTTTTCCAAAACAGGAATCTTTATTTTTAAAAGTAGGGATGGAACTCTTTTATCAAGAAGGTCCTTCAATTATTTACGAATTAAAAGCACAAGGACACCAAATTTTTTTAGATTTAAAATTACATGATATTCCAAATACAGTATACCGAGCTATGAAAAACATTGCGCGTTTAGATGTAGATATTACATCAGTGCATGCAGCAGGAGGACTTCGCATGATGGAAGCGGCTTTGGAAGGATTAGAAGCTGGATCTTTAGCAAGCAATCGGCCAATGATTTTTGCGATTACACAATTAACATCAACAAGTGAAGCAGATATGCAAAAGGATCAGCGTATTTTGTTAACATTACAAGAAAGTGTACTACATTATGCATCATGCGCTCATCAAGCAGGATTAGATGGAGTTGTTGCTTCAGCCCTTGAAGTTTCTGATATAAAAAAAGCAACGAACTCTCAGTTTCTATGTTTAACACCAGGAATTCGTCCTAATGGGATGGCTCATGGAGATCAGGCTCGCGTCGTTACACCAAAACAAGCTAAAACATTAGGATCTGATTATATTGTTGTAGGAAGACCGATTACTGAGGCAAAAGATCCTTATCATGCTTATAAAGCAATTCAAAATGATTGGAGTGGTATGTAATGCATTCTGTAACTTCAAAGAAAGTAGCACAATTATTATTAGACATTCAAGCTGTTTCACTAAACCCTCAAAATCCATTTACATGGACCAGTGGCATCAAAAGCCCTATTTATTGTGATAACCGAATTACATTAAGTTATCCTAAAGTGCGTCACTATATCGCAACAGCTCTTTCAGAGTATATTCAAGAACATTTCCCAACAACAACAGTCATTGCGGGTACGGCAACAGCAGGCATTCCTCATGCGGCTTGGGTAGCAGAGCAATTAAATTTACCAATGATTTATGTAAGAAGTAGCGCTAAAGGACACGGTAAACAAAACCAAATTGAAGGGATCTTAAAATGTACAGATCAAGTGATCTTAATTGAAGATTTAATTTCAACAGGCGGAAGTGTCCTTTCAGCAGCTCAAGCGATTCAAAAAGAAGGAGCAGACGTACTTGGAGTGTGCGCTATTTTTACCTACGGACTTTCTCATGCAACACAACAATTTCTACATCATGATATTCCTTTATATACACTTACAGATTACGATACATTAATTGGCGTTGCTAAAGAACGAAGTATCATTAATGAAGAGGATATAAAGTTGCTAAAAGCATGGAAAAAAGATCCAAATCAATGGACTGTATAAAAAGACACAGCTTTATTTTCGGTGTAATGCTTGAAATAAAGCTGTTTTTTTTATGTGTTCACATGAAGAAACCATGGTTGTATATTTCTTTTATATATCAGATCATGTATGATGAAGATAAGACACATACAAGGAGGTTTTTTATGTTAGCAATTAAGCACCTCAGCAAATCATTTGGTGCACTGAAGGCATTAGATGATCTTTCCTGTACGGTACCACAAGGCAGTATTTTAGGATTGATTGGACAAAATGGGTCTGGAAAAAGCACGACATTTCGTTTAATTCTCAATTTTTTAACCCCAGATTCTGGATCTGTATTTTGGCATCAACAGCCCATTACAGAAAAATACGCTAATATTATTGGTTATTTACCTGAAGAGCGGGGATTATATCCTAAAATTTCTATTGAGGAACAATTAATTTATTTTGCGAAATTAAGAGGTAAGACTAAAGAAGAAATTGTGCCACAAATGGATATGTGGTTAGAAAAATTTGAAGTCAAAGGCAAAAAGACGGATAAAGTACAATCATTGTCTAAAGGAAACCAACAAAAGATTCAAGTGATTGCTACATTAATTCATCAGCCTCAATTAATTATTTTAGATGAACCTTTTAGTGGCTTAGATCCTGTAAATGCTGGATTATTAAAAGAAGCCATTCTCGAATGTAAAAGACAAGGAGCTAGTATTATTTTTTCTAGTCATAATATGGAACATATTGAGCAGATGTGTGATCATATTGTGATGTTACATCACGGAACAACGGTACTTAAAGGAAGTATTTTTGAGATTAGAGAGCAATTTGGAAGAACAAGGCTTCAAATTAAATCACAACTATCTCAAGATCAGTTAGCAGCGATACCGGGCGTGATGCATCTTCATCCACTGCCTGATGGAAGTTATGATTTAGTATTAAGTGATGAAGCTGTTGGTGTGAACATTTTTCATCAAGCTAGTCAATATGGATATATGCCGATTTTTAATCAAACGCCACCTTCTTTAGAAGAAATTTTTAAAATGAAAGCAGGTGCCACAGATAATGCATAAATTTTGGATTGTTACTTTGGAAACATATAAACGAAATGTTAAAAATAAAACATTTTTGATGATGTTATTTGCACCTGTCATTTTTTTGCTTATTATCGGTCTAGGTATTTGGGCAAGTACTTTATTTGAACAAAAGACAACGATTGGTTTTATACAACCTGAATTTTCAGAACTGATCAGCCAAGATGACCCCGCTTTAAAAAATCTACCGTTTCAAGTTCAATTTTTTAATACAGAATCTGAAGCAAAACAAGAACTACAAGATCAAGAAATTGATGGGTATATACATCTAACCTATCACAATCAACAGTTACTGGCAGATTATTATAGTAGTCAATCTCTTGCATTAACCAATCAATTGGCACTGACACAACTATTACAGAACATTAAATTAACATTAATATTTCAAGAACTAGACGTTTCAAAACATCTTCAACACACTTTACAAGAAACACCTCAAATTAAAGAACATCTCATCGATGAACAAACACAATCAGAGCAATCAGAGCAAAGACAAGCTCAAGTGATGGTGAATATGGCCGGTTCTATGTTTATTAGTTTTGTTATGTTTATTATTATTTTAATGTATGCGAAAATTATTGCTCAAGAAGTGGCTTCTGAAAAAGGTACACGAATTATGGAAGTTATTTTATCAAGTATGCCTGCATCCCAACATTTTTATGGTAAAGTAATGGGAATTTTTCTAGTTATTCTCACACAAATGAGTGTTTATATTCTCTTGGGTATCGCGCTGTTTTTCAGTCTAAGACATAAAATTCCTGTACAAGGAACGATTTATATCACACCGGTAAAAGAAGCACTAGTTCAGTTATTAGGTTATCCATTACTATTTTTAATTTTAGGCGTAATTATTTATTCTATTAGTGCAGCACTTTCAGGATCTTTAGTGTCAAAATCAGAAGATGCTGCTAAAGCAGTGATTCCTGTTACGTACTTAGCGATGATTGGGTACTTTTTAAATATATTTTTAGGGGTTAATCAACCGAAAAATCCTTTATTTGTCGTCTCTTCATATATTCCATTTGTTTCTAGTTTTACAATGCCAGTACGTTTAGCACAACAAACAGCAAATCCTTATGAAGCAATCATTGCTTTAGTTATTTTACTACTGAGCACCTATATCTTATTAATGATTTCTGCACGTGTTTATCAAGTCACAGCATTAATTTATAGTGATCAAGGAGTTTGGCATGTGATGAAACGCGCTGTGTTTTTGTTACGCCGGGAACGGATACTGACACAAAAACAGGAGGATAGTAACCATTAATATTCAACACATAAAAAAAGACAAAGCACAATTTTTACCATTATTGTTATTAGCTGATGAATCAGAATCAATGATTCTCAAATATTTATATCAAGGGACTATGTTTGCTTTATATGATCAACAACACCTTAAAACATTATGTATTTTAACTCCTTATGATCATCAGACTATCGAAATTAAAAATTTAGTGACGATACCTCAAGCAAGAAAACAAGGTTATGCAACGACAATGATTAATGATTTAAGTAAAAAATATCAAGATAAATATCATTATATGATTGTAGGCACTGGAGATAGTCCGTTAACACGTCCTTTTTATGAAACATTAGGATTTAGCTATGATCACCGTATTCCTGATTTTTTTATAAAACATTATGATCATCTCATCTATGAATCAGGTGTATTATTAAAAGATATGATTTATTTAAAAAAGAGCTTATAAAAATAAGCACTAGGTAACTAGGAATTACCGAGTGCTTATGATATATTTGATAAGAAGCTATCTACCGGGCTTGAACCGGTGACCCCCACCTTACCATGGTGGTGCTCTACCAACTGAGCTAAGACAGCATAAAACCAATGCGACTTTATTGTATATGAAGTTCAATGATTTGTCAATAAGTACTGCCAATTTGTATAAAGATATTTTATTTTTAAGATGATTGATGTATAATTGAGTAGACTCAAATCATATCACTTTTTAAAGAGTGAATGATGTGTGTAGAAAACTGAAAAAGGAGGTTTTCTTGTGACACATCCTAAAGATCCAGTAACCGATGATACTTCTTTATCTGAAGATAAAGATTCCTTATCTTTCAACAATCATCCAATCCCACAAGAAGATATACATCATGAATCGATAACGGCTCAAAATGAATCATCTGAATCATTCGTTCAACAGCCATTAGATACATCTGATACACCATCAGAACAATCATCAGAACAATCAATTCTAGATCGATCAACTGATGAAAACAAAGCAGCAACTGAGGAGTCTTTGACTTTATCTGAAGAACAAGAAGCATTACCGAAACGGAAAAAAACATATACAAAAGATGTTAAAGAATATTTTTCAAGTGAAGCATTTTTAAATCTAAGTAATAGTGAGAAAAAACAAGTGATGAGAAAAAAAGAAGATACCATTGTAAAAAAAATAGTAGTGATTGTTATTATCGCCTTAATTGTGAGCATGTTAATTTTTGGCATTTCTTTTTATCGTTATTGGCGATCAGGATTAAAACCGCTTAATCCTCAAGATGATCAACTGCAACAAGTTCATATTCCCTTTCAATCATCAACAAAAGATATTGGAAGTATTTTAGAAAAAGACGGTATTATTAAAAGTGGATTTGTCTTTAGTTATTATATGAAGATGAATAATTTAAGTAATTTTCATGCAGGTTATTATCAAATGTCTCCAGATATGACACTTAATGAAATTGCTGAAATGCTCCAAGAAGGAGGATCTGATGAGCCGATTCCAATTGCCGATCATAAGATGACTATTCCTGAAGGTTATACTATTGAACAAATCGGTGATTTAATTGAAGAAGAGACGCATTATACAAAAGCAGACTTTTTAGCTTTAGTCAATGATCCTGAATTTTTTGATCAACTTTATGTCGCCTATCCTGAATTATTATCAAGCGTAGCACTTTCTGAAGATGTTCGGTATAAATTAGAAGGGTATTTATTCCCAGCAACTTATAATTACTATGAAGATCAATCGCTTGCAGATTTTGTAACGAAGATGGTCGATAAAACAAATCAAGTCTTTATCCCTTATTATGAACTCATTCAAGAACGAGAGATGACGGTTCAAGAAGTCCTCACCTTAGCTTCTTTAGTAGAAAAAGAAGGAGTCTCAGATAAGGATCGTAAAAAAATTGCCCAAGTCTTTTATAATCGTTTAGCTGCAGATATGCCGCTACAATCAGATATTTCAATTTTATATGCTTTAAATGAAACTAAAGTTATTGTTACAGAAAAAGATACACAAATTGATTCACCTTACAATTTATATATTTATAGAGGCTTTGGCCCTGGTCCATTTAATAATCCTGGAGAACAAGCTATTAAAGCAGTGCTTCAACCTGATGAAACATTAACGGCGCTTTATTTCTTAGCGGATGTTGAAACTGGAGAAATTTATTATGCAGATGATTATGAAGAGCATCTTCGTTTGAAAAAAGAACATATCGATGATAAAACATCAACATCATCTCAAACTAGTGAATAAAGTAAAATACCTTTACAAACCTTTTATTATGTGATAATATGCTACTTATTCAAGACAAATTACAGCTTTCTTTTCTTTTACAGAAAAGGAAGCTCTTTATTATTTCATTTAGTTATTTAAGATAAGGAGTTAGTATGATGGAAAAAGTATATCCAATGACTTTAGAAGGTAAAGAAAAATTAGAACAAGAATTAGAAGAATTAAAAACTTTAAAACGTAAAGAGATTGTTGAACGTATTAAAATTGCCAGAAGTTTTGGTGATTTATCAGAAAACTCAGAATATGAATCTGCTAAAGATGAACAAGCCTTTGTTGAAGGACGTATTACGACATTAGAAAATATGATCCGTAATGCACAAATTATTGACCATTCTGATGTTGCTGAAGATGAAGTTTCTTTAGGAAAAAAAGTAACTTTTATTGAGCTTCCTGATGGAGAAGAAGAAGAGTATACCATTGTTGGAAGCGCAGAATCAGACCCATTATCTGGAAAAATTTCTAATGACTCACCGATTGCTAAAGCATTAATCGGTAAAAAAGTAAATGATGAGGTGAGTATTCAAACTCCAGGTGGAGATATGAAAGTTAAAATTATTCGAGTATCTTAATGAAAATCATTGAATCACTATTTCTTAGTTAAGAGAAAATATGTCCAAAAAAGTTGAACAAAGCCAGATGATTTGTTCAACTTTTTTGTATGTCTACATACTTTAAATTATGTTTTTAGATGAAAGAGAGCGAACCATCATGTTAAAAAAATTAGGTTGGTACTTATTTTTAACTATAGAAGTCATCTGTATTTTAGGAATGATGTGGCATTTTTTTCAATATCCTATTTTATTTATTTTGGCCTTGATCAATATTTTTCTTATGATTTATATCAAAAAAAAGCCCTATCAAGCAAGAAGACATCAATTATTATGGGGTATATTAAGTATTTTTTTACTCGTTATTTTCGCTTCTTCCATATTTTTTTGGATCGGTTTAGCTGCTGCATTTATTTTTTTAATTCTATTTATCTTATGGTACTATGTACCTATATATTATAAACAGCTATTCATGATTAAAACAAAACCACCGAAACCTTATGATCAACATGATCGAAAAAAGAGTTCGCTTTGGGTAACTCAAAAAATTGGTCAAGAGATTTATGAATGGGATGATATTAATTTATATATATTTTTAGGAGATACAATTATTGATTTAGAAAATACTTTATTGCCTAAGGAAGATAACTATATTGTATTACGTAAAGTAATAGGCAAAACAAGGATTCTTGTTCCTTTTGAAGTTGGGGTTGTTTTAGATCAACGTACTGTATTAGGACATGTTTATTTTCATCATGATTCTTTTTTATTAAGAAATGAGTCCTTAAAAATATATAGTCCTAATTTTGATCAAAAAGCACGACGTATTCGAATTATTTCTCAAATCACATTAGGTGATATTGAGGTGATTTTTATATGAAACATATAAACTCTTATTTATTTAAAAAAAGTACGCAATGGATTATCTTATGTCTTCTTCAATTTTTATTGATGATATTGGGTGTTATGTTTTACTCTTATCAAACCTCTCAACTTGTATTATATCCGCTGATTTATCTACAGATTTATCATATTCCTTTAATCTTTTATTTAGTATTATATAGTTTGATTTCTGGAACAATTTTCTTTTTATTCCTACAATATATTTTAAAGCTATATTATCAAGGTATTGATCAAGTCCTTGTCTCTGTGAAAAAAGGGACCCCACTTTTAGAGGAAATTACGTATCCTTCTGAACGTTATCAATTATTAATTCAAGAACTCACAGAATTAGCAGCACGTATCTATGAATTAACACAAACACTACAACAAGTGCAACATCATCCTAGTCATTTAGCCAAACAAGAAATTCTGACTCAAGAACGACAGCGTTTAGCACGTGAACTTCATGATTCTGTTAGTCAACAACTGTTTGCCTCATCAATGTTATTAGCAGCAACTGAATCTGTAGTAGATGAGACTAAGCAGCATCAAGATTTATTAGATCCTATCATGATTGATGGACAACTTAAAGCAATACAACAGATGATTGATGGAGCCCAACAAGAGCTTAGAGCGCTTTTACTTCATCTTAGACCTTTAAACTTACAGAAAAAAAGTTTAAAGGCAGGATTAGATCAATTGATGCAGGAGTTAGATAGTAAAGTTTCAATGACATTTTCTTGGCAAACAGACGAGGTATCTTTATCTCATGTTGTTGAAGATCATTTATTTCGGATTGTTCAAGAAGTCCTATCTAATGTGTTAAGACATGCTCAAGCCAGTCATTTTGAGTTATATCTTTATGATCATCCCAATTATGTTAGTTTGAAAATGATTGATAACGGTAAAGGATTTGATCTACAAGATGAAAAGCTGGCAAGTTATGGCTTAAAAAGTATTCAAGAACGTACTCAAGATATTGGAGCTCAAATGAAAATTATCAGTTTTCCAAATCAAGGAACAAGGATTGATATTCAAATTCCAAAAAATAGTTTATAAGGAATGGATTCTATCAAATCATTGAACTAGTTATTTTATTAATAAATAATGGATGAAAAAGGAGAAGTAATAGTGATTCGTGTATTATTGGTAGATGATCATGAAATGGTCCGATTAGGAGTTAGAACGTATATTGATTTACAACCTGATATGAAGGTCGTTGCTGAAGCTAGCAGTGGGCAAGAAGGTTATGAACAAGCGTTATCCATATATCCTGATATTATTTTAATGGATTTAGTGATGGATCAAGAAGATGATGGTATCGTGGCCACACAAAATATTTTAAAAGATTGGCCTGATGCTAAAATTATTATTGTTACCAGTTTTTTAGATGATGAAAAAGTTTATCCAGCAATTCAAGCAGGAGCTGTAGGATACTTATTAAAAACTTCTTCTGCACAAAAAATTGCAGAAGCCATTCGTTCTGTATATTATGGAGAGCGTGTTTTAGAACCAGAAGTTACAGGTAAATTAATGAAACAAGCGCATCAACCAAAACAAGAACAGTTACATGATAGTTTAACACCTAGAGAATATGAAATTTTATTATTGATTGCAGAAGGAAAAAGTAATCAAGAGATTGCCGATGAATTATTTATTACACAAAAAACGGTAAAAACTCATGTTTCTAATATATTATCTAAATTACATGTGGAAGATCGTACGCAAGCTGCCATTTATGCGTTTAAGCATGGATTAATAAAATAAACAGGAGAGGATGAGTCTTAAGTGCGTAAAAATTTTGTCATCATTGGACTTGGAAGATTTGGAGGCAGTATCTGCCAAAAACTAATTGAATATGGGCAAGAAGTGTTAGCTATTGATGCGGATGAAAAACGGGTTAATGCGTATAAAAATATTGCGACTCAAGTCGTTTTAGGGAATGCTCAAGATGAAAATGTGTTACAATCATTAGGGATTCGTAATTTTGATTATGTTATTGTTGCTATAGGAGAAGATATTCAAGCTAGTATTTTAGTTACTTTAATGGCTAAAGAGATGGGTGTGCCTAAAATTATTGCAAAAGCTCAAAATGACTATCATGCACGTGTTTTAGAAAAAGTAGGAGCAGATAAAGTAGTGCATCCTGAGCGAGATATGGGAGCTCGATTAGCACATCATTTAGTTTCTAAAAATATTTTAGATTATATTGAATTATCTGATGATTATACATTAGCAGAAGTTATTGTGACTCATCCTAAGTTTTTTAATCATACATTAGAAGAATTAGATTTTCGAAATAAATATGCATTGACGGTTATTGCGATTAAACGTCACTCTAAAGAAATGATCATCTCACCGAATGCTGATGAAATGGTCTTTGAAAATGACTATTTACTGGTGTTAGGTGCTAATGAAGATGTAGATTATTTAGATGAACAAATGAATAAATAACATTATAATAATGATTTACAGGAGGTATATGATGACATTAACTGTACATGACCAAGCCCTAGCGTGGTTTAAAGAAGAAGTATTATCTGATGATATAAGTCATATTCGTTTATTTGCTAAATATGGTGGAGAAACGAATAAACATGTGAATATGTCTGTAGGCATACAAGTAGCACGACCAGAACATCCTTATCGTAGTTACCATATTGATGGCATTGATTTTTATATTGAAGATGTAGATGCTTGGTTTTTTAATGATGATATAATTTATATAGATTATAATCCAAAGCTTAAAGAACCTGTTTATATATTTGAATGATTACTCATTCATCACAAATATTATGAAGCAGTTTTAATCATAATGAGTACAATAGATCGATGGAAGGTGAAATTAGTATGACTGAAGAAACAGGAACAACGGTACATTGTTCTTTTTGTGGAAAATCGCAAAATGAAATAAAAAAAATGGTCGCAGGACCTGGTGTCTATATTTGTAATGAATGTATTTATTTATGTAAAGATATTGTCGATGAAGAGCTTGCAGAAGCATTTCATGAAGAAGAGATGCGCATGTATACACCTAAAGAATTAGTTGCTAAACTAGATGAGTATGTGATTGGACAAGAACAAGCTAAAAAAATTTTATCAGTGGCTGTATATAATCACTATAAACGTATTGAACACATGTTTCACAGAGATGAACATGATGTTGAGTTGCAAAAAAGTAATATTTGTTTAATTGGACCTACAGGATCAGGAAAAACATTTTTAGCTCAAACACTAGCAAGAACATTAAATGTTCCGTTTGCGATTGCTGATGCAACAAGTCTTACTGAGGCAGGATATGTTGGTGAAGATGTAGAAAATATTTTATTAAAATTATTACAAGCCGCTCAATTTGATGTTGAACGTGCAGAGCGCGGTATTATTTATATTGATGAAATTGATAAAATTTCTAGAAAAAGTGAGAATGTATCCATTACTCGTGATGTATCTGGTGAAGGTGTGCAACAAGCCTTACTGAAAATTTTAGAAGGAACTGTAGCAAGTGTTCCTCCTCAAGGAGGCCGTAAGCATCCACAACAGGAGTTAATTCAAATTGATACAAGTAACATTTTATTTATTGTCGGAGGGGCTTTTGATGGTATTGAAACAATCGTTAAAGAGCGTCTTGGTGAAAAAACAATTGGATTTGGAACTTCTAGCACAAAAAAAGTGGTAGAAGGAAGTTTAATGCAACAAATTATTCCAGAAGATCTACTAAAATTTGGACTTATTCCTGAATTTATTGGGCGTCTTCCTGTTATTGCGGCATTAGAAAAATTAACTGAAGAAGATTTAGTACATGTATTAACGGAGCCTAAAAATGCATTAGTCAAACAATACCAACAATTGCTTGCTTATGATCATGTGCATCTATCCTTTGAACAAGATGCTCTTCGTGCCATTGCACAAAAAGCATTAGAAAGAAATACAGGAGCACGCGGATTAAGATCAATTATTGAAGATATTATGATTAATATTATGTATGATTTACCAAATCGTGATGATGTAGAAGAAGTGATTATTACACAAGATACGGTGCTTTATCAAAAAGAACCTCAACTTATTTTAAAAGAAACAGAACAGAGTTTATCATAAATAAACTTATTGATTTGATAATCCTGTATAAGTAAAAATCGTGTCCTTAACTTGATTAAGTCACGATTTTTATCTTTATATACTATATTTAAATAAATACTAATCATAACTGGAGAGATTATTATGAAAATTCGTAGTGCAGAAATTACGATCAGTGCGGTTCGTCCAGAACAATACCCTGAA
>JASLFJ010000141.1 GCA_030150665.1 Enterococcaceae bacterium | reverse complement strand
CAAGACCTCTTCACTCAGGGAAAGTTTTTCGATGGTTCAAGTTTTAAAGGATGGAAGAAGACTGAATGCTCTGACATGATTCTCCTACCACGTCCTGAGACAGCATTTGTTGATCATCTTGCTCAACACCCTACTCTTGTCTTAATCTGCGATGTTTTAGAGCCTGACACGATGGATTTTTATGAGAGAGATCCAAGGGCGCTTGCACGTCGTGCAGAGCAGTATCTCTTAGATCTCAATATTGCAGATCAAGCCTTTTTCGGCCCTGAAAATGAATTCTTTATCTTCGATAGCGTCCGTTACAATATCTCACCTGACCATATGAGCTATCAGTTACAATCTCATACCTCCTATTGGTCATCTAATGATGAGAATGCCTACTCAGGTCACTATGCGGAAAAACAGGGGGGATACTCTCCACTTCAACCTGTCGATAAGCTCCACAACCTTCGAAATGAGATTGTCTTAAACGCTGAAAAAATGGGGCTTGAGATAGAGATTCACCATCGCGAGGTCGCCTCTGCGGGACAATGTGAGATTGGCGTACGTTACAATACACTTCTTAAGAAAGCAGATGAAGTTCAACGCCTTAAATATGTTACAAAAACAACCGCTGACCTTCATGGTAAAAGTGCTACATTTCTACCTAAACCTTACCATGGAGAGAGTGGATCTGGAATGCATGTACATATCTCACTCTTTAAAGAGAGCGACAATATCTTCTGTGGCGATGAGTATAGCAATCTCTCACTAGATGCCCTCTACTTTATTGGGGGAATCATCAAGCATGCTCGCGCACTTAATGCATTTACAAACGCTTCAACCAATAGTTACAAACGACTTGTTCCCCACTTTGAAGCGCCTGTACTCTTGGCATATTCAGCTAAAAATAGAACCGCCTCTATCCGGATTCCCTATGTCGCTAATGAAAAAGCGCGCCGTATTGAAGTACGCTTCCCCGATGCGACCGCTAACCCCTACTTAGCCTTTTCAGCACTCCTTATGGCAGGTTTAGATGGCATCGAGAATAAAATCCATCCCGGTCCCGCTGCAGATGAGAATCTCTATGACCTCTCTAGCGAGCTACTCAACAATATCCCTAAAGTGTGTCGCAATCTTGATGAAGCATTAGAAGCACTCGATCAGGACCGAGAATTCCTCCTTAAAGGTGGTGTCTTTAGTAATAGCATTATCGATTCCTATATCGCTTTAAAACAGAAAGAGATCAATCAGGTAGCAGAAACTCCTAATCCTATGGAATATAAGCTCTATTACTCTATCTAAAAAAGTATCGACCTAACTGAATCAAAGCTTTTAAATCAAAGCTTTTGAATCAAAGTTATCAAACTATATTGATAAATATAAAATCGATATAGAATCAATATAGAATTGATATAAACTTAACTTTAAAACTCATTAAAAAGGGAAGCTCGGCATCGCTGAGCTTCCCTTTCTATTTTCCATCTTCTACTCATCTACTTACTGACAGACAGCCAGTTTTACTACCTCATCACACTTCTTGTTGCCGCAAACGAGCTCTTCTCGCTTCTGTTCGCGCTTTAGCTTCATCTTCACGCCACTTAGCAATTTTTGCATGATCGCCGGAAAAGAGCACTTCCGGTACACTCAAACCATTAATCTCCCGTGGACGAGTGTAATGGGGGTGATCAAGCTGATCATCAACACTAAAAGAGTCATTAAGATGGGAGGCTTCATTTGAGATTGCATCAGGAAGTATTCGAACAATCGCATCAATTAAGATCGCAGCAGCTAACTCCCCTCCAGAAAGAACATAATCACCCACAGAGATTTCACCATCGATCTCTGTATCGATAATCCGCTGATCAACGCCCTCATATCTTCCACACAAAATTACTAGATGTTGCTCTTTACTAAGCTCTCTGACCCGTTTCTGCTGAAGTAGATCTCCTTGTGGTGACATATAGAGACGCAGACCTCGACTCCCCCGAAAGCTCTCAATTGCATCAAAAGTCTTCTTCAAAGGTTCATACATCATCACCATTCCCGGCCCGCCACCATAAGGACGCGCATCCACAGTGTGATGATTATCTGTAGAGTAATCTCGAGGATTCCAAAAACGAAGCTCAAAGAGAGCATTATTATGTGCGCGACTAACAACGCCATCTTCTATAATAGGCGCTATTAATCCAGGAATTAAAGCTATAACATCGATGATCAACTTATCCTTCATCTACTCTTCATCCCAATCAACCTGAACATAACCCTCTTCGAGATTGATCTCCATAACGATATACTCCATCGAAAAAGGAATCATCATCTCACCTTTAGCGCCTTTAACAGTAATCACATCATTAGCACCTGTTTCAAAGATATCAACAATCTCTCCTAACTCCACCTCTTCATGATTAATCACCTTTAAACCATAAAGATCAAGCCAGTAAACACCATCTTCTAACTCCGGCATATCTTTACGGGAAATATAGAGCTCTTTCCCCAATAGTGGTTCTACAGCATCCCGGGAGTCATATCCTTCAAACTTTAAGAGAACGTGCTTATTATGCTTCTGCCGATCATCAACCTCTAAAGTAATCCATTCATTACCTTGCTTCATAAAGAAGCGAGAATACTCTAAAATCCCCTCTCTCGGTCTTGTTTCAGAAAAGACTTTGATAAAGCCTATAACGCCATGAAAACCATTGATTTTCCCTACAATGATCTTTTCATCACTCATGATCTCTCCTTATTTGACACAAAAAAGCCACCTTACTGAAATTGTAAGATGGCTCTAAAACTCTACTTTATAAGCTATTAAGCTTCTTT
>JASLFJ010000154.1 GCA_030150665.1 Enterococcaceae bacterium | reverse complement strand
TGGAGAGGAAAGCCTGCAGCGATTCGATGTGATAATGGCCCTGAATATATCAGTCAGAAATTAATTAATTGGGCTAATTCAAAGAAGATCACTCTGATCTATACTCAACCGGGGAAACCCACACAAAATGCTTATATTGAGCGATTTAACCGCACCGTAAGAGAGGAGTTACTATCGAATTATCTCTTTGAAACAATCAACGAAGCACAAATTTACTCCACTAAATGGCTATGGGGTTATAATAATGAAAGACCCCATTCCGCCATTGGATCTGTGCACCGTGTCAACTTTAATAAACCAAGAGAAACCTTCTACTTTTAAATAGCCCTAAAAAGGGGAGGATTACAATCTAGTGTAGATATGATAATTTCTATTTGTAGATTGTCAGTCATAAGAAGTCCAAAGCTGTAGATATTTGTGAGCTGTTTTTTCCCAAGAAAGTAAAGAGTTTTTGGGAGTTTGATATATTTTTTGTTGATCTAGTAATTCGACAATAGCTAACTCTAACTCATTATCAACTATTTTATAAAAACTATTGGGTTGAATGTAATCATTAATTCCAATATTGGTGGATGCTATGACTCCACATTGATACTGCATAGCATCTACAATAGATAAAGAGAATGATTCCCAAGAGCTATATTGTATAAAAATTTTGGATTGTTGCAGGGACTTGTATAAAACACTTCTTGAAGTGAACCCATAGTCATTAATGAAGTCGTATTGTTTGATCCTATCTGTATCTACCCCATATTCTCCAAATAAATTAACAGATAGGTTATAACCTTGACTTATTAGTTTTTCAATAATCTGACAAACCTTTAAGTGTTGCTTTTCTGGGCGCCCTCCGCCAATCAGAGTAATCAGATTTTTTTTTACATATGTATTATTATTAGGAGTTAATTTAGCGCCATTTGGTATTACAATAGTTTTTTGTTTATAAGGGACTATTTGCTTCATTTTTGAAGATACCACTACTATTTTGTTACTAAAGACTAATAGTAGCTTTTCTATATAAAGACGATATTTACTAATATTTCTTTTTTGAGATTCTTTTACCAAAGATCCATGCATAGTGTAAGTGCAATACTTTCCAAACAAGCGGCCGAACATTAGAAATATAGCACCATAAAAGGACACACCAGATACATGAATATTAGTTGCCTTGAAAAATATTTTAAGGAGGTTTATGGATGGCTTAACATTAGCTTGTTGTAAATAGATATTGGGATCTTGTAAATATATTTTAAGAGATAAATCTACATAGCTAGGGCCATTATTTTTTATGAAGTCGCCGAAGTATAAAATATTAGGCATAGGGCATTTCCTGTGTTTTACTGTATGTCTTAAAAGTAATTCTCACTTTACGCATTGTTACAAATATTAGTAAATACGTGACTAAATCAATATAACTAGCTAACCACCCGTGTAATAGAAATAAAAGAACGCCAGTCATTAAAATTGAAATTACTTTTATATCGGTATATTTTGCTAAAAAAAGTCCAGGAGCTAATACTACGAGGAACATATAGAATATAAAACCGAAAAAATTATCGTATAACACAATAAACCAGCTTGCTATGCCTACATGTATATTTCTGGTATATCCGATAGGTTCAAAAAATAAAAGATTGAATGAAAATGAGTTTAGAGTTGTCTGTTGTGAGGAGGCGATTCCTAAAAGTTTTTTCACAATATTTTGTAGCATACCATCTTGCCAATAAGGGGTAATATCACCCTGAAGATATGCACTATAAAAGATATTTTGTTTTTCGAGAATTAAAGCAATATTACCAATATTATCAATATGTTGGAACCGATTAGTAATATAATCTAGAGTGGACAGTAGATGTGATAAATAATTTTCCGTAAAAACATTTCTAAAAATATTAACTATTTCACCTTGATCCCTCATTATCCATTTTGCTTCATTTGCAAAGGGTAATATACTAATGAATATTAATCCTATAATTATGTATTTAAAGAAAGATTTACGAGTGATTTTTATTCCGCCAGAACGACATAGTATTATTATAGCAAGTACAAATATCCCTCCCATCCATCCCCCTTAAAATATTTGAGATAATATATATTACACTATTCGTGTAAAATAACTTGCAGTTACGTAAGGCAGGTGCTATGGCAATGAAAATTAAGTCAGGCTGAAGTCTCATAAATATTTTATCTATTGCATTTACATTTGAGAAATCTTTAAGATGCCCAGCAATATTTGTATTGAAAATGTAATTGTATATTAAATAACTTATCTGTAGTATGAGCGTAAACCATCCAAATTTGTCCGAAAAATAGAATGTTCTTTTGTTATTGACTTTATTAATAGCCCAGTAGAATAAGGCAATTAGAAGCATTGAAATTATGAATAATAAGTATGCCTTTTGAATAAAAGAGAACTCTATGTTTGTTGGGATACTTTCAATTACCCATATGTTTTCGTTATACCCCCTAATAAAGTAGAATGTATTCATAAATAAATATAAAGAAAAAATAATATAGAAAGGTTTTATAACAATTTTTTTATTCATTTTTTTTTCTTTTTTTTAGGATGAATTGAAAAAGAGAAGGAAAAAGGATACCTAATCGGAATAGGAAGTAGTTAAGAGATTTCTTTGTCTTTCCCGATTTTATAACAAATCTTTTTGCTTCGGGAAAATTATTTCTTAATATGTAATGATTTGCGTATTGTAAAAGTATATGTGCATATTTTTTATGTATTTTATTTATTTCCTTCCTATTAAATATCGTAATATCTATTTGACTATATAAATACTGTATTCTTTGGGGAATTAATGGGTTTATTGTACTATTTTGATAAGTAATTCCTGTAAATTCTCTATACTTTCCTAGGACTTTATCTATCATATATATATTGCCTTGATAAGCTTGGAAGATATGTAGTTCTAAGTCTAAGGTTTGAGAATCTACTTTATTAATATAATCATTTATTTGATTAATAAACATTTTTGAAGAATGTATAATAAACGGGTTAATTAGATATAAGTCGATAAGTTGAAATTTTTTTTTCTCAAATTTAGATAAAATGCGCTTAATTTTTCCAGATTTTTCTTCTACGGCGTACATTCTGTGAGCACATATAGAGCAGTCCGGATTACTATCTAAGGTATCAGCTTGTATCTGTAGTTTTCCTGGTAATGCCATATCATCTCCATCGAGGTGAGCGATATATTTACCTTTAGCCCTTTTATAGATATCCACAATATTCCCAACTGGACCTAGATTCTCTTGTCGTAGTATAGGAATGATTATGTCAGGATACTTTTGTTGATATTCCTGAATAATATTAGGGGTGTTATCAGTTGAAGCATCATCTCCAACAATAATTTCAAATGGAAAGTCTGTTTTTTGAGTAACTAAGCTTTCAAGACATTCGCCGATATATTTTTCTTGATTGTAAGTTACAACGCATACAGATACTTTAATATTTGAGTTTGAGTTTTGCATATTTAATGATTTCAGAGCGAAAGTTAGAAAAAGAAATAGTAGTTATAAGCGTAATTATAGATATAAAGCCAACATAAAATAAGTTAACCCATCTATTAGAAGATTCTGGCAATAATAATGAAATTAAACTAATAACAAAAATAGTTGGAATTATTATTTTTAAAATGTAATGGATAAACCATTTCGAATGATAGTGATAACCTATTTTTTTATGAACGAAAGGAATCCAAAACAGTAGTGTTACTATATTCAAAACAACCCAGACGCTACCTGTGCCAATGGCACCGTAGTAATAAGCAAAAATTATAATTGATGGAATTAAAATAATAACAGTAAATATGTTACTTAATAGATGATATCTTAAGTTGCCATGCGCATACTGCCAATAGTAAGGAAAAGCATTCCAAGCAAGTAACGCATTTCCAAAAGTATATAGCTGAAGAATAATAGTTGATTCATTCACAATTATAGGATTATTAGTCCATGCAATTAACGTTTCTTTCGCCATAACAATTAATGTGATTGCAGCACTTCCAATAATTATTGTAATCATTTGGGTTGCTTTTTCGTACGTTTGTATCAAATCTTTGTGATTGTCTTGGGCATGTAGATGTGCCATTCGCGGCATAATTACAGTGCTGATAGGACCACTAATAATTGTTAAACCACTAGCTAAACTGACAGCTAAAATAAAGTAGCCATATTGGTCTAAGGGCAGGATACCTGAAAGAATAAATTTGTCTGATTGTGTAATGAGAACCCATACTGCGGATGTAAAAGCTATTGTTAAAGTGAATTTTAAAATAGACTTTATAGGTGCTAATGATAATTTTATTGATTGAGAGGGTAAGCTTAAAGTTATAACAGCCTTATAACGCATCCCAATAAATTCGATGACAGCAATAATCAATTGATATATAAAGTATACTTTAATAGTATATCCCCATATGTACATAACAATAAAAACTGCGATAAATCTTAAAGTTGCAATAATAATATTGAAATAACTCATCCAAGCAATTTTTTCAGATCCCGTAATAACACCTTTATAGAGGCCGGAAACCCATCTCAATGCTATGGAGATAGACATTACTTGTATAGAGAAGATAACATCTGAAACATTTAGTTCTTCAATAGTTAACCAATGATCAGCTATATACTCTGATAGAGTTATTAATATTCCTCCTCCAACAACAGCAATAGCAATAAAGAGGAGATGCAGAATTTTGTAGAGCTGTTTAAATTCTAATGGTAGTACCGCATTAGCTTGGTATCTTGCAGTTTCTCTGCTAATAGTTGGTGTCAAACCTAAATCTAAAAGCATGAATATAGACTGCATCATCGTAAAAAAACCAATAAGCCCATAAGCTTCTGCTCCCATATACTTAACATATAATGGAAGGATCAATAAGCCTATTAAAGCTGTATATACTTGACTTAAATAGTTTGCTATCAAATTATTTTTCACATCAAATCACATGTCATATAAACTTTATAGGCTGAGCATTTCTCAGATTTTTCTTTTTTAAAACCACATTTCTCATAAAGGCGAATGGCTATTTGATTTTCTACATGAACTTCTAATCTACAACTGATAAACCCCCTTGCTTTTGCTACTTCTTGTACACTTTTCAGTAAACAATACCCTATTTTTTTCCCCCTATATGCAGGGTCAACAATAATCGAAGTAATGTATAATGTTTTAGATATATAATCATTACAATAAAATGCTATAAAACCAGCAATATCATTAGAATAGTAGTGAAATAATATTTCAGCTTTTTGGAAAAGCTTATCTATATAATCATCAGTTTTTATATTTTCTAAAAATTTGCCATTGTATTTTTTTTGCTCCGCCAGGATCAAATTTTTAATCTTTTTGTTAATATTAACGGTCATAATAATATATATTTGTTTAACATGGAGTTGATTTCTTTGGGTGAATTAAACATCAAGACATCTATTATTGATAGGTTAGGAACAAAATCATTAGAAAGTTGAGGATAACTAATATTCCCGCTTTTTAAAAAATACAAATTGATATTATTTTCATTAAATAGCTCTTTAGAATAGAGATCTTTTCCACCTATCGCATTTATATATGTCTTAGCATTTTCTTTCTTACAAATATCTAATACTCTCTCACTTGCCTTTAAGTTTCTATTATTGAATCTTTGACTCGAAGAAATATTTTTTTTAATTTTCAAATGCTCTAAAATTTTTTTGACACTTTTCATCGCTAAGTCTGATATTGATAGCGTATTAGGTTGATCTATGATGCTTTTTATCAATACTAAAACTTCTTCATAATTTGGTGCTTTGGAATAACTAGACATTAAAGATTTGTAAAACTTATCTCGCCATCTGATATAGTTTTGCTCACTTATTAATACATCTTTAATCAAATTATTAGAGCTTGCATTCATTAAAGGGACGGTAAACATACTTGCTTTTGAATTCATTAATATTTGATTACGATTAATCCAACCCTGTTTAATATAATTGACGTCATCATAAAATATAAATTTATCTACAGCATAAATTAATTGAAAGTAGCCAATATATGGAAAAAAATAAGGTTGCATTATAGCCAGTTTCATAGTTCTCCCTTAATTACGCGAATGACTTTATAAGCATCATGATCTGTTAAATCTGAATAGATAGGTAAGCATAAAACTTGATTGGAGGCTTTCGTTGCTATTGATAATGAAACATCTGAATAATTTTTATAAGCAGAAAAATCAGTTATCAGAGGGTAAAAATATCGTCTTGCATAGATTTCATGTTTTTTTAATTCCTCATATAGCCAGTCTCGTTCTTTACCATATTGCAATTCATTAAGGAGAATAGGGAAATAAGAGTAGTTATGTTTTTGTACATTTAAATCTAGGATACACGAGATACCTGGAATCTCTTTCAATTGTTCCATATATATATCGGCAATTTTTTTGCGAGAATTTATAAATTGATCGACATAATTGAGTTGCAACAGTCCAAAGGCAGCATTTACCTCGCTCATTTTCCCGTTGCTACCAATCTCTGATACTTCTATTTCACTAGTGATACCAAAGTTTTTTAATTGATCTATTTTCTGCTTTGTTTCTAAATCATGAGAGATTATTGCGCCACCTTCAAATGTATTAAATACTTTTGTAGCATGAAAGCTTAATATACTTAAATCGCCATAATTCAAGATACTGCCGTTGAGATCCTCAACAGCAAAGGCATGGGCAGCATCATAGATTACTTTTAAGTTATATTTTTTTGCAATCTTAGCAATTTTTTCTGTGTCGCAAGGGTTGCCATAACAATGGACAGCTAATATTGCGGTTGTTTTATCAGTAATGGCTTCTTCAATTTTATAGGGATCGATATTGAGAGTTAAAGGATCGATATCTACAAATACTGGCGTTAGATTATTCCATACTAAAGCATGGGAAGTTGCGACAAAAGAATAGGGTGTTGTAATCACTTCGCCAGACAGCCCATAGCATTGGAGCGCGGTTAATAGGGCATTTGTTCCATTATTAAATAGTGAGATGTAGGGAACATTTAAATATTTACATAGTGCTTCTTCTAAAGCTTGATGCATTGGTCCGCCGTTAGTTAGAAATTTACTGTCCCAAATTTTTTCTAGATAAGGAATAAATTCTTCTAATGGAGGTAAAGAAGGTTGGGTAACAAAAATTTTATGATCTTGTGACATTTAATTTCCTTTAACCAATGAGATTAGATATTGACCATAAGCATTCTTGTCCATGCTCTCCCCAATTGCTAATAGATCTTCTGCGGTTAACCATCCGTTATTAAAGGCGATCTCTTCCAAGCATGCGATTTTATACCCTTGGCGTTTCTCGATAGTTTCCACAAACATACCGGCTTCTAAGAGACTTTCATGAGTCCCAGTATCGAGCCAGGCAAAGCCTCTCCCCATCAATTCAACATTAAGATCACCACGTTCTAGATAGGCTTGGTTTACAGAGGTAATTTCTAACTCTCCACGGTGAGATGGTTTTACATTTTTGGCGATTTCAATTACATCATTATCGTAGAAGTAGAGACCTGTTACGGCAAAGTTTGACTTGGGTTTTTCTGGCTTCTCTTCTAAGGAAATAGCCTGATATTGCTCATTAAATTCTACAATACCAAAGCGCTCTGGATCTTTGACTTGGTAACCAAAAACAGTTGCCCCTTTAGTGCGATTGACTGCTTGCTTGAGCATAGGGGTAAAGCCTTGACCATAGAAGATATTATCGCCTAAAACTAAACAGACGTTACTATCACCAATAAACTCTTCTCCAATAATGAAAGCTTGGGCTAAGCCATCGGGGCTTGGTTGAATCGCATATTCAATAGAGATCCCAAATTGGGAGCCA
Organism: Enterococcaceae bacterium; assembly: GCA_030150665.1. Taxonomy (GTDB): domain Bacteria; phylum Bacillota; class Bacilli; order Lactobacillales; family Catellicoccaceae; genus JASLFJ01. The sequence goes on along the minus strand of JASLFJ010000154.1, from coordinate 146 downwards.
TCATCTAATAAACGTTGATAACCGCTAATATCTTCCGGCGTACTAATAATGAGGACGTCACGAATGCCGGCTAACATTAAGACTGAAAGCGGATAGTAGATCATCGGTTTATCGTAGATCGGTAAAAGCTGTTTAGATACCCCTTT
>JASLFJ010000060.1 GCA_030150665.1 Enterococcaceae bacterium | reverse complement strand
ACAATCCCAGCAATTAAAGAAACGATGGTTGTTTGTGTAAAATTATAAGGGGTTTGTTTTAAAGCAGCACCAATATAACCAACTACTTGACCTAAAAGAAAAGACCATAATAAAACGACCCAATATCGCATCATATCACCAGCTTTCTTAATAAAAGTAGTATCGTTAGTTTAAGTTTAGCATAATGTTAAAAAAAATCAATGGGGATAGCTATAACTTCATTTGTCGTAGATGAATTATCAGTGGTATACTTAAGATAAACGTGAAGGAGGGTTATTCTTGATACCATTAAACATTGTATCTAGCTACTCACTGCTTAAAAGTACCATTCGTATACCAGAACTTGTTCAATATGCTAAAACATTAGGATATCAAGCGATAGCCCTAGCAGATGAACATGTGCTTTATGGTGCGGTTGAATTTTATAGATATTGTTTAAAAGAAAATATACAACCTATATTAGGAGTACAGCTAGATTATGTACGTGTTGAAACAAGTTCAATGACTTATTCAGTAACGGTATTAGCTAAAAATAATATCGGATATCAAGCATTAATTGAGCTATCGACGTTACAAATGATTCATAAAAAACCTTTAACTCGTGAACAATTAGTGCGTTACCAAGATGATTTAATCTTTATTTTTCCTGATCATATTGAGCATAACGAATTTTTACATTTATTTGTTTACCAACAAGATCAAAAATTAGAAGAAAGTATTGCATTTTGGAAGAGCCATGTTCATGCACAACATTTGTATATGATGGTTAGTCCTGAGCATATTCAAGAAGCATTATCAGCATGGAAAACACCGACAGCTTGGCTAACAAAAGTTGCTGGTTATGAAATTATGTATTTAAAGCCTACAGATGTAAAAGCATGTTACGTACTTCAAGCGATTAAATCAGGGGAATCTTGTCAGCTTCATCAATTGCCTAATGCTTCTTTAAAGTGTTTATTAGATCCTAAAGAGATGGCACAACCTTATATCCATGCTGGAGTTTTGGATTGGGTAAAAGCAACACAAGATATTGCGAAGATGTGTGATATATCATTAAGTTTTGACCATACTTATTTACCAAAATATCATGTTCCTCAAGGATTTAATGCAGATCAGTATTTATTAGAGTTATGTTATCAAGGCCTTAAAGATAAGCACTTAGTTCAAGAAGCGTATGAACAAAGGTTAAATCATGAGTTAACCATTATTTCTCAAATGGGCTTTTCTGATTATTTTTTAATTATTTGGGATGTCGTTCGTTTTGCAAGATCGCAAAATATGGTGATCGGGCCAGGAAGAGGTTCAGCTGCAGGCTCTTTAGTTGCGTATTTACTGACGATTACCGATGTAGATCCTTTAAAGTATCACTTATTTTTTGAGCGTTTTTTAAATCCTGAACGACAAACAATGCCAGATATTGATTTAGATATTCCGGATCAGCACCGGGAAACTATTCTTAATTATTTATATCAAACTTATGGAGCTTTTCATGTAGCACAAATTATTACTTTTGGTACAATGGCTGCAAAAATGGCGTTAAGAGATGTTTGTCGTGCTTTAGGAAGAAGTGTCTCTGAGGCTAATAGGTGGACGAAGACGATCCCTAATCAATTAAAAATAACATTAGATGAAGCCTATCAACAGTCGTATGCGTTACAAAAGTTAGTTCAAGAATCACAAGAAAATAAAGATTTATTTCATATTGCAAAACAACTTGAAGGATTGCCAAGACATAGTTCTACACATGCTGCAGGTGTAGTCATGAGTGATGTTCCTTTAACTCGGTACATTCCTTTACAAAAAGGACATCAAATGTATATGACACAATATACAATGTATGATATTGAGCGTATTGGCTTGTTGAAAATGGATTTTTTAGGGTTGAAAAATTTATCTTTGTTAGAACATATGAGAGATTGGATTCAAGAACACGTTGATGAAACTTTTTCTTTAACACAGATTCCTTTAGATGATCCAAAAACATATCAATTATTTCAAAAAGGAGAAACATTAGGTATTTTCCAATTTGAATCTTCAGGTATTCAACAAGTGCTTCGTAAATTAAAACCTGTCTGTCTTGAAGATTTAGCAGCTGTTAATGCTTTATATCGTCCTGGTCCTATGGAATATATTGATGAATTTATTTCCCGAAAAGAAGGACGTACTGTTATTCAATATCCTGAACCTGTGTTGGAGCCTATTTTAAAAGAAACTTATGGCATTATTGTTTATCAAGAACAAATCATGCAAATTGCGGTGGTCATGGCGGGATATTCTTTAGGAGAGGCAGATATTTTAAGAAGAGCGATTAGTAAAAAAAATAAAGCATTACTTGATCAACAACGGGATTCATTTGTTCGTCATGCTCATCATAATGGTTTTTCGATAACAAGTGCAGAACGAGTATATGACTATATTGAACGCTTTGCAAATTATGGATTTAATCGTTCTCATGCGGTGGCATATTCAATTATTGGCTACCAAATGGCTTATATCAAGGTTCACTATCCTATTGCTTTTTATAAAGCCTTGTTACCTTCTTTATCTGCACAACCTGAAAAATTATCTGAAGCGCTTCGAAGTTTATCTCAAGAAAATATTGCTGTTTATCCACCGCATATTAATTACAGTGATCTTCATTTAAGTGAGTATGAGGGACATTTATATATGGGTTTACAGGAGATTAAGGGATTTCGCAAAGATTGGGCTAAAGCAATTTTTCAAGAACGACAACAACAAGGGCCTTTTCAAAGTTTAGAAGACTTTTTAATGCGTTTGTATCGTGTTGGCAAGTCTTGGGTGAGCGTTGATAATTTAAAGCCCCTTGTTTATTCAGGAGCTTTAGATAGTTTTCAAACACATAGAAAATCTTTAATGCTATCTATTGAACATTATTTAGATCATTTGACGATTACAGCACAAAGTCCAGAATTAGCTCATCTGTTTCCTATGAAAAAAATTTCGATGACCGAAGACTTTTCAGCATTAGAAAAATTAGAGCAAGAATATGAAGTGTTAGGTCATTATATATCTAATCATCCAACTCAGTTATATCAACAGCTGAAAAAATATTATCATATCAATAGATTATCAAATGATATAAATGGCTCACACATTTATCTTGTCTATGTCACTTATTTTAAAGAAATTAAAACTAAAAAAGGCGATTTGATGGCTTTTGTTACTATTGAAGATAAGTCAAAATCTGTAGATGGGGTGTTATTTCCTAAAGTGTATCAGTCGTTATCTCAACCTTTGTCAGTAGGACAAGTCTATTTAGTTTATGGGAAACAACAGTTTAATCAAAAAAGAAATGAAGAACAGTTTATCATTGATGCTATGATACTTGCAGACACTTTATGTAGTTATTTTGATGCAGGTGTTTTATATTTAAAATTAACAGAGCATAAACAAAGAAAGGATGTTTTACACTCTCTTAGTCAGTTTCCTGGTGTGACTCCAGTTATTTTAGTTGATGATGTATTAGGCACTAAAGAATTGTTAAGTAGTCAGTTTTGGATCACACTCAATGAATCATTATTGTCTCAACTACGTCATTTATTAGG
>JASLFJ010000123.1 GCA_030150665.1 Enterococcaceae bacterium | reverse complement strand
TGTATCTAAGCCTTTTTTCAAAGGAATGCGTGATTTTTTAGGATCTGCTGGCTTAATCGTTTGATCAAATAACGCTCCTTTTTGTTGTTCCACTTTTTTAACAATATTCATCTGTCTAGAATCTAATACACGTTTTACTGTACTTAATTTGTGTTGATTCCATATACGCTGTTGCGCTACATCGTGTTCTTCTTTAACTTCAAAATATTTCATTAAGTTTGAATGTATTTTTAAGCGTTGATCAGAATTTATAGGATTATTTTTATTCCATGTATATTTTGGAATTTCTCCATAAACAAACTCTCCTCGAAGATTAGGAAATGCATTAACCAGTGTAGTCCCAACAACTGCAGCTAAATAAGCATCGTGTGCGTGGTGATAATCATTTAACTCTCTTAGTTTATATAAATTGAATAAGTCTCTAAATTGTGTCACTAATGAAGATTTTAACGTTACAATTTCTGTTTTATGTTCTTCTGAAGATAAAGTAGGATCATTAAATTGTTCATTTAATATCTGTGCAACATACTTTGTAATTTGCCGTGTTTCTACAAGCTGACGTTTAATAAATCGCTGCTTATCATGATCTTTTAATCCACCACGTTCAATTTTCGTTAACGCATTAAATTTTTGTTGCGAGATCATGCCAGCAGCTAATAATTTTTTCCAATATCCTTTTTGCTGCTGTACAACTTCTTGACTTGGCACATTATCTTTTTTTCCTCGATTTTTTTTAGCAGAAGTCAATACTAAATTATCAATCGAATTATCTGTAATAAAGCTTTGTGGAATAATATGATCCGTATCATAGTGTTCTAAACGATCAAAAGCAATCGTTTCTCCTGTATACATATCTTTTCCATTTTGTAAGAAATAAAGTAAGACTTTTTGATTTTGTAAGTCTTGATTAGTTACAGGATGTTCTTGAAGTAGTGAACTTCCCAGTTCTTTCATATACTGTTCTATTTTTTTCAACCGAGAAACAGAGCGTTTACTTCCTTGATATTCTCTAGCCATCTCAATGACAATCCGCTTAGGAGGAGCGTTCATAATCGATACAAGCTCATCTACAATTTTAAGACTTTGTAAAATACCTTTTTTAATCGCTGGACTTCCTGGAAGATCTGCTACTTGTGCTTCTAAAGAATGATAATCCATCTCCGTTTGCGCCTGTTCGATCGCTTCTTTAAATGTTAAGTTAGGATCTCGAATCAGTTCCATAAAGTTGCGGTTTTGCTCAAATAAAAAGTCCATAATGGTTTTATGTGTATGTTTATCTTCTAGCTTTGCAATCAATTGATAAGATAAGCGTCCCCATCCGGTATAATGCATCCGTGTTAATCTTTGCCATACTTCTGAGTCAAAATAAGTTTGGTACATCTCAAGTTGACGTGAACGCATCTGTTGATCTTCAAAAATAGTCATTTTAAATACCATCTCTTCTAACAGCTCTTGATGATTAGGATCATCTAAAAATTCATGAGACACTCCAACATTTAAAAAATCATGATAAGTCGTTAACTTAGCATTAAATCGATCCTCAATTCCCCGAGTCACTGTTACTGCACCTATATCAAATTTACTGCTTAAATAATTTTCTAAATGTTTTTTCGTAACTACTCGGTGTTGTTTAAATAAATGCTGAATGATTGCTTCTTTATCTTCTTTAGAAAATATTGCTTTTTTTCCTTGCTCTGTTTCATAAGTCACTTTATTCAGTTCATTTAATACAGCAAACAATTGATACGTCATACTTTGTTTAGGTAGTACTTTTTCTTCTGGAAGATACGTATCATAATTAGTCATGCGTTCAATAAAAGATTGAGCAGACTGATCCACATCAACAACAGATTCAAAATTCCACGGACGAATAGGATCCGACGTTTTTCGGTGCATCCAAGCAAAATCACTGTGTTTTGAAGAAGTTAAAGGACCTACATAATAAGGGATTTTAAAGCTCAATAAAGACTTAATCTCTTCAGCATGCATTCTTAATTCTGGATAATAAGCTCCTTGATTTTCTAAAATCAGTGCTAATTCAGCTAAATGAATTTGATGAGGAATATTTCCATTATCATATGTTCTTTGTTTTCTTAAAAAGTTTTCTTGATCTATTTTATCTAAAAAGTACTGTGCTTGTTCATCAGCAACTGAAGTTAACACTTTTTTTAAATAACGATAAAATTCTTCTTCACTCGTTGACCCATGAATATATCCGGCATAACCATCTTGTGATGGATCATGAAATATCGGTTCATATTGATCTGGTAATACATCTTTAATCAAACGTTTTAACCGTTTTAAATCTTGTTGATGATCCTCATAACGATCAACCATACTTGAAGATAACTGAGCGCGACTTACTTTATCTTTTGTTGTTAAGATTTGAGAAAGTTCAACGGCTTCATAGACACTGCGGGCTGCATCAAATAACGGTGCATAATCTTCTCCGATCTCATCTAATAATTGATCCAACGTTAATTCATAGTCTTCCTCACTGTATTTAAATTTAAACTCATCATCTAATTTAAAAATTCGTTTAAAATTACCTTGATTACCAACCATTAATTTGATCAGTTGTCCTAAGAGTCCATTTGATTTTTCATTAGGAAAGTAACTCAACAAACGTTCTGCTTTTTTCTGACGTGATAAAGGTGCTAACATGACCGATTCAATATCCAAATCAAGCATCTCAAATGGAGGTAAATCCGTCATAAAATCCTCTGCTACTACTTGATATACGTTAATAAATCTCTGAAATGCTTCTTTAATGGAGGTGTTTTCTGTCGATAACTTACCTTCAATTAAAAAATGGCCTCGATATTTTATAATGTGAGCACACGCTAAATAGACAAGACGAATATCTTCTTGACTTGGATCATCCACTAAACGTTTTCTTAAGTGATAAATGGTTGGATACTGCTTATAATACGCTTTATCTTCTTCTAACTTGCCAAAAATAGGATATTGACTATATTGTTTATCTTCTGAAACATAAAAAGATTCTGATAACCGGTGATAAAAATTAGGATCTACAGGATAAATTTCTGGAGCAAAAAAATTTTGAAGATAACGTAATCTATTTTTTCTTCTTAAATATCTTCTTCTTGTATTCCGTTTTAACCGGCGATCTTCAGCCGTTTCTCCTTCATCAAATAACCGCACACCCCAAAAATTTTTCTTCATTTTTGTTTTATCAGTAGTTCCATAAATTTTCATATTTTTTCGAATCAGCTGATAATCCTCATTATTCATCACACACCAGCCTACAGAATTGGTTCCAATATCTAGTCCTATCGTATATTCTTTTTGCATTATAACTCCTCCTTAACTATGATTAAAAATAAAAATAAATTGTATCTTCACGTTAACACATTCAACAAATGAAAACGTTCACATGAAATACAATGTTATTATATAATAATTTTAAAAATATGTAATTTATTTGTTTGTTGCATAATATTTTTTTAATTTAACCCTTGATTTTTTTTAAAATATAAGATATTATAATGGTGTGGTGGTAATCAAAACTATGTAGCAGGTTAAAATAAGGCTTAGTCCGTAAGCAATATCTGATTTACA
>JASLFJ010000057.1 GCA_030150665.1 Enterococcaceae bacterium | reverse complement strand
CGTGTAATGAGTTGGTTATACTGACTTCCAAAATCTAATACTAAAATAAGTTCATTTTTTGTCTCATGATTCATAAAATCCCCACCTTTTCCACTTTATTGGCTCTATTCTATCATGAGTTAAATCCATACGCCATAATAACTTTTTATTTTTAAAAATGTCTCAAAAATAAAATGCTATGATTTGACAAAAGAATCATCTATTTGAAATAATAATTATAAAAATAATATAATAAATATATTTTTATATTGAGGTGAACTATGAAAAAATATTATCATTATCTCACACTAATTACTTTAATGACTACACTGCTTATAGGATGCCAAAAAGCAGAACAGCCTTCACCATCTTCTACAGGATCGATTAAAAATAAGATTAGTGAAAATAAAGAAAAACAAACATCAAAGAAAAAGAAAAAAGATCAAAAACCAGATAAAGAAAAAGAAGAGCCATCATCATCTGAGTCGCAAACAAAAGAAGTCGCTCAAAATAAAAAATCAGCATCTACCCAAAAAGAAACTGCTCAACAAAAATATCAAGAAACAACACAAAATACACGAAATACAAACGACACAAATGAGCGATCATCATATGATGAAACATATCATCAATCATATGAACATGACACTACTAAGACAAATACAAAATCAAATTCAGAAATATCCTCTCCACCTTCTTCATCAGCTTCTTCTACCCCATCACGTCCACAAGCAACACACACATTGCCTTGGACACCACAAAAAACAGAAGAACTTAGAAGTTTTATGGCTTCTTGGCAAAAAGAGATGGGGCAAACTTATAACGAAGCAACGAGTGAACGTACTGTAAATCGATTAGGAATGGATTTTCCAAATGCAGTAACCATTAATGGAGTATCCCAAGTCAATACACCTTATGAGTGGATTTATAATGATCAAATACCGATTAGTTTTGATTATAATCAAACTGGTGTTAGTGAAGCAGATTATACTGTTGTAGGTATTTATATTCAAGCACCTACACAATATACAGGAGCAGGATATACTTACTTTTTCACCTTAGATCGCAATCAACAGCCTAAAATCTTTTTATTTGTCCAAACACAAGCTGCACCAGACGAAAAATTCCATGTCTATGATACAGAAAATGAAGTATTAGTTAATGGATTTAAAACTATCGCCACACAATAAAAATCTACTTAATAAAATCTATCGAGGTGTTTTATGAAAAAATATTATTCATACTTATTATTACTTTCCCTTTCTTTAGGTGTACTAACGGGATGCAGCGCTTCAGAAGATCATACTAATGAAGTAGCTAGCACAGGATCAGTTAAAGATAAAATTAATGAACAAAAACAAAAAAACAGTGAAGAAGATGAAGATAAAAAAACATCTGAAACAGATCAAGAAAAACAAGAAACTGAAAAACAAGAAACTACAGAAAAAGAAGACATTCTTTCAGAAGACACACAACAAGAGCTAGTAGACTCTGAGCCTCAACATAATCAAGGAACAAAAAGTCAGCTGCCTTGGTCTCCTGAAAAAAGCATACAGCTACAACAGTTTATGAGTGCTTGGCAACAAGAAATGGGACAGTATTATAAAGAAGCGACAACTAATCAACCTTTATATCGTTACGGAATGGTTTTTCCTGATGATATTTTACCAGGAGCTGATCGATATAACTGGGCCTACGGACCTTACAAAGAAGGTGTTGCGCCTCAAGGGATTACCATTCACTACGATCCATCTGGCATTAGTGCAGCCGATTATACGGTTGTCGCTGTCTATGTCGCAGATCATCCTCAATGGGGCCCTCAAGAACGCGCATACTTTTTTGCCTTAACACAACAACAAGAACCGATCGTCTTTTTATTAACACAAAACCAAGCGCTCCCCGATGAGAAAATTCATGTCATTCCTACTGAAAATGCGGCACTACAACAAGGCTTTGCTGATATTGTCCATCAAACAAACTAACATACTAAAAAAACTGAACCTATTCGCTATCTGTGTTTATCAAAGCTTAATGATTGTCTAAAAACACAGAAACGATAGGTTCAGTTTTTTTCATTGATTATTTATTTTATCATGCTAAGTTTGACCTTGCTGAATTACTGAAAAGATCCTCCTAAGTAAAAAAAGAACACTGCCAGCAGTAAAAAGATGACCCCATAAATATATTGTCGGATCATACTTAAATCTCTAAAAATAATAATCCGTGTTTTGACCCATGTTTGTCCTAAAAAGGCAAATATAATCCCAATAATTGCACATATTAACCCCAAAATTTGCCAGATCATTATACTTCACATTCCTTTCATCCATCACACATTAAAGCTTACCAAAATTAAAACTTACCAACCCCCAGAAGCACCGCCTCCTCCTGAAGAGCCGCCACCAAAAGATCCCCAAGAAGAACCTCCTGAAGAGCCACCACCCCCTCGTCCAGAGTGATGATTGCGACTGGACTGGGATAATCTATGGTATCTTGATCCTAAATAAGCGCTTGTTAAAAGATCTCCTGCAGGACTATATAGCGTATCTCCTACTAACCAGTTACCATTTACACGTTTCGCATTTGGATAATCTCTTAAAAACCGTCCTTTTTTCAGTGCTCTTTGCCACTGAACGGGTGTCCAAAACTGCGTAGTACGACTTAACAGTAATGCGTAGTAATCACTCATATACAGTTGTTCTCCTGTAGTCAGTGTCTCTAGCGGCGTATTTGTCTTAAGTAGCGTGAATTGTCGTCTTACTTTTCGTTGTTGTATAAACAGCCCTGTACTAAGAATCAATAGTAAAAGATAGACAATGATAAAACTAACGTAGCCTAAGCGGTTCATCTGTTCTGATGTTTTTACTTGTTTAAGTGCTGCATCAATCGGTGCTGTTTTTGATTGAATTAACGGATAAATCTCAGAAACTACCTTAAAGACACCTTGACTGTAATCTCCTTTTTGAAACGCTTCAACAACATCATCATCTTGAATGATAGAAATGGCCTTTGCATCAGGAATCACTCCTTCTAAACCATACCCTACTTCTAACCGAAATTTTTTGTCTTGTTTAGAAATTAAATATAAAATTCCATTATTTTTATCTTGATCTCCAATACCTAACTGTGTAAATATCCGGTGCGCATAATCTTCAACACTTAACCCATCAGGAAGCTGATCAATAGTTACAACCATCAACTGCATCCCTTCTTGACTGGCTGCCAGGCGTTTATTGATTTCATAAATCTCTCGCTGTGTTTGATGATCTAACATCCCTGCATTATCTGAGACAAAGAGATTATTTTGATTAAGCGTAATCCATCCAGAAGTGCCTTGAATCGGGACTTGCTTGAGATCTGCCTGATCAGGATATTCTTTAAGTTTAGATAACTCCTGATCAATCCACCAATCGATTTCCGCTTGATCTTTTGTATCTATCGAAGCTTCAATTTCTGTTTTTTCTCGTTGTAGCTGTTGATATGTCTTTTGTAACTGCAATTGCTTATTTTGATAAGTTTGATGTTGACTTCCAAATAAAGCACTTACCATTAAAAACAGACTGAGCACAACACCGATTATAAGTAGCCACTGTCTGCGTTTGCTTGTTTTTTCAATCCGATCTAACATCTTTTGAATACGTGTTGTCATTTGTCTTTTATACTGAGGATCTTGCCACTTAACATCTAACGTTTGAGGCGCTGATTTAGGGGTTTTTAACGTCATGATACTCCTCCTGACTTATCACTCAAATTGAACAACGGGAGCTTGATCTGCACCTTTTTGTGCTTCAAAATTCGCTTTTTTATGAAATCCTAAAAGCCCAGCCATGAGATTATTAGGAAAGGTGCGAATCTCTTGATTATAACGATTCACTGTATCAATATATTGTTTGCGTTCTACCGCAATTCTATTTTCCGTAC
>JASLFJ010000042.1 GCA_030150665.1 Enterococcaceae bacterium | reverse complement strand
TTGGATAATAGAACGAAGCGCCTCTAGGTATGCATAAGCTTCTTCTGGAGAACGCATATCTGCTTCAGAGACAATTTCAATCAAAGGAGTCCCTTGACGATTTAAATCAACATAAGAATATCCATCACTTCCATGAATATTTTTCCCTGCATCTTCTTCTAAATGAACGCGTTCAATCCGAATTTTTTTCTTTTTACCATGAACCTCGATTTCAATCCATCCATCATAACCAATGGGTTCATCAAATTGAGAAATTTGATATGCTTTAGGATTATCCGGATAAAAATAATTTTTACGATCAAAATGTGTATGCTCAGCAATAGAACAATTCAGCGCTAAAGCAGCCTTGATACCAAAGGCAACAGCTTCTTTATTGACTACAGGTAATACTCCTGGATATCCCCAATCAATAACATTAGTATTGGTATTGGGATCTGAGCCAAAATCTACGGGAGATGTTGAAAACATTTTTGTTTTTGTTTTAAGTTCAACATGAACTTCTAATCCAATAATTGTTTCAAAATTCATTAGTTTGCTCCTCCTAACACAACGGGTGTTTGCTTGTGAAATGGTGTTGCTTGTTCAAAAGCATATGCAGCTTGATACATAGTTGCTTCATCAAATGCTTTACCAATCAGTTGCATACCGATAGGTAATCCATTAGAAAAGCCACAAGGTAGTGACATACCAGGAAGTCCTGCTAAATTAACAGGAATAGTGAGTATATCTGCAGCATACATCGTTAATGGATCTTGCATATTTTCTCCAATATTAAAAGCAACGGTTGGTGTAGTTGGTGCTAAAATCAGATCATAGTCTTGAAAGACTTTATGAAAATCTTCGGTAATTAATGTTCTTACTTGCGCTGCTTTTTTATAAAACGCATCATAATATCCTGAACTTAAAGAAAATGTTCCTAACATAATTCGACGTTTTACTTCTTCACCAAAACCTTCAGAACGAGACATTACATATACATCTTCTAAAGTTTGTGCCTGAGGAGATCGATAGCCATAACGGATACCGTCAAATCGCTGTAAATTAGAAGAGGCTTCTGAGGAAGCAATAATATAATATACGGCAATTCCATATTGTGAATGTGGTAAACTCACTTCATCAACATGAGCGCCTAATGATTCATAAGTACGAATTGCTTGTTTGATCGCATCTTTAATATCTTCATGCACTCCATCCCCCATATATTCTACAGGAACACCAATTTTCATCCCAGTTAGAGGTTGCCCAATTTTAGAGGTTGCATCAATATAACTACGCCCAACACTTGTAGAATCTTTTGCATCATAGCCAACTAAATAATTCAGTAAACTTGCATTATCATATACTGTTCTTGTCATTGGCCCAATTTGGTCTAAACTAGAGCCAAAAGCAATAAGTCCATATCTAGAAACACTACCATAAGTTGGCTTCATTCCTACAATTCCATTAAAAGCTGCAGGTTGACGAATACTTCCTCCTGTATCAGAACCTAAAGATGCTAATACTTCACCAGAAGCAACAGCTGCTGCTGAACCTCCTGATGATCCGCCAGGAACTTTTGTTGTATCCCAAGGATTTTTAGTTAATTTGAAATAAGAAGTTTCAGTACTTCCCCCCATTGCAAACTCATCCATATTCAGTTTGCCAATAGGAATCATATGCCCTTGTTTTAATTTTTCAATTACCGTAGCGTCATAAATTGCTTCAAAATTTTCTAATATTTTACTAGCAGCTGTCGTATAAGAGCCTTTAACTAAAATATTATCCTTAATTCCTACTGGAATTCCTGCATATAATGCATCTTCAGCAATGCCTTTTTGATCTAATAAATCAGCTTGTTTGATCGCATCTTCCTTAAGCACTGATAAAAATGCACCAATTTCTGGATCAATAACTTCAATTTTATTCAATGAATCTAAAACTAATTCTGATACAGATAACTCTCGTTTTACTAATTTTTCATGTACAGAAGTCACTGTTTCTTCTAAAAAATTTAACACCATAAAATAAACGCTCCTTTAATTAATCTATTTCATCATTATTCATGATCTTGATTGGATTGCATAATAGCCGGTACACGAATAAAACCATCTTTTTGTTCTGGAACATTTTTCATTAATAATGAACGATCAGTCTGTTCTTCAATCACATCTTCTCGCATCACATTAATTAAATGAACAGGAGTTACCGTAAGTGCAACATCAGTAGTATCTAACTCATCTAACATACTCATCATTGATACAATTTTATCCATTTTATCTGTAAATTCAACAAGTTCTTCTTCAGAAAACTTAAGTTTAGATAATTGGGCTACTTTTTCTACTTCTTTTTTATCAATTGTCATGATCAAACACTCCCTATTTATTGAAATATATGTGAATAGACATTTTTTTGATCTGGTTTTTTTTCTAAAAATGCTTGGATCTCATCTAATGATTCGACTTTTACTTCAACTTCTGCATTCACATTAAAATTCGTTTCTAACAGCTTTCCAAGATACTGAGTATAACTCATAATCTCACTCATCCCTGTATATTTAGAATGAATCGTAATTGACACATTTTGTAATGATTTATCTTTATAATAAGCAATACCTGTTACAGACGTTAAATTAGGAAAGGCAGATTGAACCTCTTCTTTAAATGCTGTGAATTTATTGGAAAGACCGTCTTCATTAGCAATACTTTCTTCCCCATCTTTTACAGGCAACAATACATAGTGTTCATCTACATCTGTCCATTTTTTAATTTCATCACTACCATGTTCACTCAGTCCTACTGCAATATATTCTCCCCCTGCTAAATTATCTTTAGGGGCTTGTTTATAAAGACTTATCATAATTGGAATCGCAGCCAAGCCTTTTGTCTCCCGAAGTCGTTTTAAGATAGTATCTGCTACTGCTTCACCTTGTGTTCTTAACTCTTCATCTGTTAACTCTATCTTAGTCCCATCTTCTAATTCATATACTTGATTTAGTGCAATTCCTAAATTCATGCCTGCTATTTTTTGTGTTTTCATATCAATAAAGTCTTGTTCTAATATTTGTTGAACAATTATTGGATCTGAGGGATCTTCAGAATTTAATCCCTGAGGATTTTGTTCACTTTTTCTAGATAACCAAGATTCTAATGTCTCAATCGTTAAAAATTGGCCTTCTTGAAAGTAATATTCATCTACCGAAAATTGTTGTTTTGATAAATAGGTCAGTCCACGTTCATAATTTTTTAAGTTATAATGACTATTTAACCGACTCGCTGTATAATCTCTACCTGCACTAGATTGATACTTACCATCTTCAATAATCGATTGATAATGACTATCATCAATGCGCCCTGTAGAAATTGTTTTTCTATTTGCTAGTTGATTTGAGGCAGTTTCTTGATCTAGTTGATCTAAATTACCACACGCAGATAATAACATCACTAAACTACCACTTAATATTAAATATTTATATGGATTCACGTGTATCTTCTCCTTCAATATATGAACTAAATTCTTCTTCCGTCATTAAGCGGACATTATGTTGTTTAGCTTGTTCTAGTTTAGATCCTGCTTTTTCTCCTACTAACAATATATCTGTTTTAGAAGATACTGTATTTGTTACATTAGCACCCCATGCTGTTAATAATTCTTTTAATGACTGCCGTGTAT
>JASLFJ010000025.1 GCA_030150665.1 Enterococcaceae bacterium | reverse complement strand
CCTCTCAAGATTTATATGCGAGTGTAGATTTAGTCGTTGATAAATTAGAACGCCAACTACGTAAATTTAAAACAAAATTAGTGAGAAAATCTCGAGAACAATCTGCTCAGTTTAATGCAGAAGTATTTACTCTTGCAGATTATGAGACTGATGAAGAGCAAATTAGTGAATTTGATATTGTTCGTACAAAACGCTTAGCGTTAAAACCAATGAGTTGTGAAGAAGCCATTTTACAGATGAATTTATTAGGTCATAGCTTCTTTATCTTTGAAGATGCAGATACTGGAAGTATCAATATTGTATATCATCGTAAAGATGGTAAATATGGTCTTATTGAAACGGATAATTAAATCATATATATAGATAAAAAACAGTAACCATTCAGGTTACTGTTTTTTTAATATTTTTTTTTATGAAATAAAGATAGTTTTATAAATTTGAGTATGCTAAACTAAAAACATCAATCAGGGAAAGGAGCGTGATTTATGTGAACCCTTATAGAACAACTGATACTTGCCCAAAAGATAATAAGACAAATCAGAAATCAGTAAAAGAGCCTCATGATCCTTATTATTTAAGTAAACGATTTGTGGCTTATTTGATAGATTGGTATCTAGGTGCTTTAGTAACAGGAGCTCCGATTGCTTTTGCTGCAAAAAAATTAACAGGATCTATGGAACAACATAATTTATTAGATTTTTCTAAACAGCAAGGGATTATGCTTGGATTAATATCATTATTGTGTGCACTTTTTTATTTTGTTGTT
Organism: Enterococcaceae bacterium; assembly: GCA_030150665.1. GTDB lineage: Bacteria > Bacillota > Bacilli > Lactobacillales > Catellicoccaceae > JASLFJ01. Next base: position 3,732 of record JASLFJ010000025.1, on the reverse strand, counting down.
ATTCCCACATGGATTTTTCCAGGACAAACAGTAGGTAAAAAAATAATGCAGCTGCAAATTGTTCATTTAGATGGCACACCGGCAAATGGGTATCAACTATTATGGCGTTATGGTGTTATTATTTTTTTTATTGAAGGCGCTTTATTTACAGTAAGTTCGATTATTCATCAGTTATTCACATTATGGACCGGCATCAATTGGGTAAGTATTGGTATGTACTTAGGGTTTTTAGTAACAGGAAGCAGTGTAATTTGGATGTTTTATAAACGAGAATATCGCTTTTTTCATGATTATTGGGCAAAAACAAAGGTCATTGCTGTTTCAAAAAATAAGAAGAATAATGTATAGAGAGGATGGAATCTATGTTTGATAAGCTTGAGAAATTTTTAACCCCATTAGCAGAATCTATTGGGAAGAATCGCTATTTAATGTCTATTCGTGATGGATTTTTAATTTCAACACCATTATTAATTGCGGGATCATTCTTTTTATTAATCGCAAATTTTCCTATACCTGCATGGACAAATTGGATTAATTCTGTAGTGATTAATCAAAATACAGGTGAAACGTTAGGAGCTATGATTGAAAAACCATCTGGTGCTACGTTTACTATTATGGCTATTTTTGCGACAATGGGGATTGCTTATTCGTTTGCAGGAAAATTAGGTGTCAATAAAATTTTTGGTGCAGCAGTTGCGTTAATGTCTTGGTTTTTAATTATGCCTTACTTTGTGACAACAACAACACAAATTGAAGGTATTGACCATGAAGTTACATTTTCAGCGATTCCTATGGGTTGGGTTGGTGCCAAAGGGATTTTCGTAGGAATTATTGTTGCCTTTACTTCAGTACATCTTTATGCTTACTTTGAGAAAAAGGGCTGGACGATTAAAATGCCAGATGGTGTCCCTCCAACCGTAGGTGAATCTTTTGCAGCACTTATTCCGATTACTTTAGTTATGACCATTTTTTTCCTGATTAATTTAGTATTTGGTATTTTTGGTACGAATGTTTTTGAAATGATTTTTGAATTTTTACAAACACCACTGCTTAATTTAGGAGATACACTAGGTGCTATGGTCATTGCCTATATTTTCTTACATCTATTTTGGTTCTTTGGGATTAATGGAGGGTCTGTTGTGGGTGCAGTATTTAATCCCATTCTTCAAACGTTATCTGCTTCTAACGTAGAATATTTTAAAACAGGGATTGGAGAAGCACATATCATTAATCAACAATTCCAAGATTTATTTGCTACTTTTGGAGGAGCTGGATCAACACTATCTTTAGTGATTGCGATGGTTTTATTCTGTAAATCAAAACGCATTGCTGATTTAGGGAAATTATCGTTAGTTCCTGGTATCTTTGGTATTAACGAGCCCATTATTTTTGGTTTGCCGATTGTGTTAAATCCAACGATGTTTATTCCATTTATTGGTGTACCAACAATTAATATTATTATTTCTTATGTAGTGATGAAAATAGGTTGGGTTCCTGTTACTTCAGGGATTAATATTCCATGGACAACTCCTGTGATTATTTCTGGGTTTTTAGCGACAAATTGGGCTGGGGCTTTATTACAGGCAGCATTACTTGTTCTAGGAGTCTTTATTTATATGCCATTTATTAAAATAATGGACAAACAGTATTTATTAGAAGAAGCAAACGCACAACATGATGCATAGTAAGGAGAGTTAATATGACACATTTTGGAATGATTGCTACATGGCGAATGGCTTATGAAGGTGTTCAAGAAGGAATTCATTTATTAAAAGCACAAAAAGACGCTGCTAGTGCGTTAGTTCATGCAATAGAGATGGTTGAAAATTATCCGTATTATAAATCTGTAGGTTACGGTGGATTACCTAATGAAGAAGGCATTGTGCAATTAGATGCGGCATTTATGGATGGCGATAATTTTGATGTTGGAGCGGTTGCAGGTGTTGAAGATGTAAAAAATCCGATCTCTTTAGCTTATCAATTAAGTCAAGAGCGATTTAATTGTTTTTTAATTGGTAGAGGGGCACGAAAATTTGCACAAAAAGAACTGTTATCGATGGACAATATGTTAACCGATCGTGCTAAGATGATGTGGGAACGACGTGTTCAAGAAATTCAAGAGCATGGATTAAGTCCATATGATGGGCATGATACTGTAGGTATGGTAGCATTAGATCAACATCAACATATGGTAGCTGGAACCTCAAGTAGTGGTTTATTTATGAAAAAGGATGGTCGGATTGGGGATTCTGCCTTATCTGGATCAGGATTTTACGTAGATAGTGATATTGGAGGGGCTTCAGCTACTGGCTTAGGTGAAGATATTATGAAGGGGTGTTTAAGCTATGAATGTGTTCGGAAAATGGCTGAGGGTATGTCTCCACAAGAAGCTGTAACGCTTACCTTAAAAGAATTTATTGACCGTCTACAAAGAAAAAAAGGAAAAGTGGGGGCTATTTCATTAGTCTGTATGAATCATAAAGGTGAATGGGGTGTGGCTACCAATGTTTCCTTTTCTTTTGTAGTCGGTACCGATACATTACCCACTACCATTTATGTTGCAGAACCCGTAGATCATGGCAGAGCACATCCAGAGATTAAAGTGGCTTCTAAAGAGTGGCTAGCTCAGTATCAAGCAAGAATTACTCAACCTTTAACCTAATATTCAATGAAAGAAGGAACAAGTATGATTGATCATACATGGATTCAAAAAAAGATAAAAGACTATCAATCAGACTATCTTAATGACCTAGCACGATTGATTGAAATTCCTAGTGTCAAATCTAATCCTATACCAGGAGCACCTTATGGAATAGAAGCAAAACAGAGTTTATTGGCAGTATTAGATATTGCCGAACAATTAGGGTTTAAGACTTATATGGTTGATGATGTAGTAGGATATGCGGTGTGGAAAGAAGAACAAAGAGATCATGATTCTTATATTGGTGTTTTTGGACATATGGATGTTGTTGAAGCAGGTTCTGGATGGAGTTATCCGCCATTTCAGTTAACGATCACCGAAGATAAAGCTATCGGTCGAGGAGTATTAGATAATAAAGGTCCCAGTCTGGCGGCACTTTATGCTGGAGCAATCGCATATGAATTAGGTGCGATGCCACCTTATCCAATTCGATTTGTTTTTGGGACTGATGAAGAAAGTGGTTCAGAGGATATGGCGATTTATCTAAGTCAAGAACCTGCTCCTCAATATGGATTTACTCCTGATTGTAAATTTCCTGCAGTATATGGTGAGCGAGGAATGCTTCGTGTTGCTTTAAAAACAACGTTTCAAACTTCTCCAAAACAGCTCATTAAATATATTCAAGGATCATTTACAAAAAGTGCTGTTCCAGATGAAGCAGAGATTGAACTTACTGATGGTACGTATTATCAGGCTAAAGGGATAAGAAGTGCAAGTAATGCACCAGAGCTTGGAGAAAATGCGATGACTTTATTAGCGAATATATTAGCTCATGATGCAACATTGCCGGATGAGTATAAAGCCTATTTTTCTTGGATTTATCAAGCTTTTCATGAACAACATGATGGCTCTGGCTTAAATTTAGCCTATCAAGATGAGGCTTCAGGAACGTTACAATTAACACCTTATGCTTTAACGTTAGAAGAGGATGCCCTTGTCTTATCTGTAACGTTTAGATATCCAATTACGCTTTTAGAATCTCAACTCTTAGAAACATTACAGTCAGAATTATTTCCGCATACAGAGTGTAT